>QKCF01000151.1 GCA_003246935.1 Sunxiuqinia sp.
CTAGGAGGAACCATGGTGTACCGGGAAGGAGCCGGTGTGGAACCTATGAAAACCATTCTTCAGCAAGAAGATCGTCATCACCATCATGGATCAGGGGAAGCAGATGAACATGAGGACTCCGACCATCATGATGAGGACAATCCTTCAACCGATCACGATTAAACAGACAGAGAAATAGGATAAAAAGAATAGATATATCTAAGTTGAATTTAAAAAAACACAAATGAAGATTAATTGGAAAGTTATTTTGAGCAGCACGGCTTTTGCTGCCATTGTCATCACCACAGCCTGTACCAGTCCCTCTAAGAAGGTAAATACGGAAACCGAGCCAGAAAAACCGAAGCAGGAAATGGCCCAGACGCAATACACCTGCCCCATGCACCCGGAAGTAATCCAGAATGAACCAGGAAAATGTCCTCAATGCGGTATGACATTGGTCGAAAAAAGTTCAACAGACTCAAAAATGAACATGGAACATCAGGAAGAAAATCACACTATGCAATAAACACTAAAATTTGCGAATAAAATCAAACAAGAAGACAACAAATAATTCACAAATAAGAACCATAAAAAAAATTTACAAGATGAAAACAAAAGTATTAAGCCTAGTTGCCTTACTCCTTATGGGAACAGCAACTGTTTTTGCAGCCAGCAAAACTGAAAAATTTAAAGTGTACGGCAATTGCGGCATGTGCGAAAAAACAATCGAAAAAGCAGCCATGTCAGTAGACGGTGTTAGCGCTGCCGATTGGAACAAGGAAACGAAACAAATGGAAGTCGCTTTTGACGATGCGAAAACTGATGTGCACAAAGTACATATGGCTATTGCAAAAGCTGGTTACGACACGGATATGCACAAGGCTAGCGACGAAGCTTATGAAGCTTTACCAAGTTGCTGTCATTACGATCGTGCGCCGGAAAAAGCGAAGAAAGAATAATAGCCCGTTGTCCATAACGAGGTACACCCGGCTCAGGATTGTTTCTGCTGCCGGGTATTTTTATTTTATCACTTGAGACAAGATGAACTTTCGGTGTCTGTCGGTAGAAACTTAAAAGTTTATCTTTGCTTATCCTAAAAGAAGTGAACCATGAGTAACGCCGTATCCCGGATCCTATTGAAATATGATGAGCGTATTATCTCAACCCGCAGCCTTAAAGCTCGTCCGGCTGTTTTTGTTGAACCGCCTCAGAATTTACATCCAGAACTAAAAAACTGGATGCAACAAAACGGATACAATAAGCTTTACTCCCATCAGGCAGAAATGTTTGAAAAAGCTCATGTAGGCAAAAGTGTGGTGATAACAACCGGAACAGCGAGTGGGAAATCACTATCCTTTTACCTCCCGGTGGTACAACGCATTTTAGAAAATCCGTCGCGCCGGGCGATGTTTATTTACCCAACCAAAGCGCTGACGAAAGATCAGTTTCGAAACATCAAGGAATTTGTAGCTTTCTTTGGTGAAAACCGGATTCAGGCGGGGATTTACGACGGGGATACTTCACCAAACGAAAGAAGCCGCATTCGGGAACAAGCCAACATTATCCTAACCAACCCGGATATGATTAATGCAAGCTTTCTGCCCAACCACAACAAGTACGGGTTTCCGCACCTGTTTGCCAACCTCGATACAATTGTAATCGACGAACTACATGCTTATCGCGGAGCTTTCGGTTCGCATGTATCCAATGTTTTCCGCAGGCTGTTGCGCATTTGCGATTACCATGGTAACCGTCCCAAATTCCTGTGTAGTTCGGCAACCATTGCCAATCCGTTAGAGTTGGCGGAGAATATATGCCATACTGAATTCGAGTTGGTCGATCAGGACGGATCACCGACACCGGCCAAGCATATTCACTTTTTCCAACCCGAGTATTTGGAAAAAGCAAAACGTAAAAAAGCCGTTACCGAAGAGCTTAGATCCGTACTTCCAGAATTTATTTTATCGGGAGTGAGATCAATCACTTTTTGCCAGTCGCGCCGCGAAACAGAGATTGTCACTAAAGAAAGCCGCGATGTGCTGGCCTCCGACCCCATGGAATATGGCATCAATATGTCAGATAAGATTTCGGCCTACCGGGGTGGTTACTCTCCAGTAGAACGAGCTAAAATTGAACAGGATTTGGTTGATGGAGCGCTGCTGGGAGTTGTGTCCACCAATGCTTTGGAACTGGGTATCGACATTGGGACACTCGATGCTGTGATCATGGGAGGTTTTCCGGGAACACGCGCCAGCTTTTGGCAGCAATTGGGGCGCGCCGGCCGGAGCGGATCGGAAGCGCATGCCTTGGTCATGCTCAAAGAAAAACCGCTGGATCAGTATGTCGGCAATCATCCGGACTGGCTGTTGAACACCGACTCGGAAAACGCCATCATAGACCGTGACAACTTGTACATTCAACTCTCGCACATTCGTGCTGCATCAGCCGAATTACCTCTAGCGATCGACGATATTGCCAGCTTTCCCGATTTGGGTGAGATCATTCCCCTGCTCCAGCAAGAAGGCGAATTAGTGGAACAGAACCACACCTATCAATGGAGTGGTGACATCTCTCCGGCCCACGAAATCAGTCTGCGAAATATTACAGGTGATACCATCAAGATTGTCGATATGGACAAACAGGAAACGATTACGGTTGTCGACACCATCCAGGCGAAGAAAGAATTTTACCCGGGAGCCATTTATCTGCACGACAGTGTGCAGTATAAATCCATCCAGCTGGATCTGGAAAGCAAAACCGCTTTCGTGAAAGAAGTCAATTCGAATTACTAT
>QKCF01000418.1 GCA_003246935.1 Sunxiuqinia sp.
AAAAGGATTGGCCAAAGAAAAAGCATTGGCTATGCTGAACGATCCGTTGGTGTTTGCGCCAATGATGATTAAATGCGGTGATGCTGATGGTGAAGTTGCCGGTGCAATTAATGCAACTGGTGATGTTCTTCGTCCTGCTTTCCAGTTTGTTAAAACATTGCCGGGTGTTAGCGTTGTGTCAGGTGCGTTTATCATGTTTGTAAACGATCCTCATTTTGGTCACGACGGTATCCTGATGTTTGCCGACTGTGCAGTAATGCCGGATCCTGATGAAAAACAGCTGGCAGAGATTGCTGTTACTACAGCTAAAACAGCGAAGGCAATTGTTGGTATGGATCCACGTATTGCCATGTTGAGCTTCTCAACTAAAGGAAGTGCACAGCACGCGTTGGTTGACAAAGTGGCTAACGCAACGAAACTGGCCAAAGAAATGGATCCAAGTTTGAAAATTGACGGTGAAATGCAGCTTGATGCAGCATTGATGCCGGAAGTTGCCAAACTGAAAGCTCCGGACAGTGAAGTAGCCGGTCGTGCCAACGTTCTGGTATTCCCGGGATTGGAAGCAGCAAATATTGGTTACAAGCTTGTACAGCGTTTAGCTGGTGCCGAAGCTATTGGACCAATCCTGCAAGGTATGGCTGCACCAATCAACGACCTGTCGAGAGGTTGTTCAGCGAGTGATATAGTTAATTTGGTGGCCATCACCTGTAACCAGGCAGCAGCATTTGAAAAATAAAAACTATGGCGAGCGACACTATTTACGAAGCCATTGAAGAATTTGGCTTAATCAAAAAAGAAAAATCGAAAACCCTGTTTTCAAAAATTGGTATCGTTGGTTGCGGCATTGTTGGTCAAAACATGGCCCGTGTAGCCAGTTTTTACGGAATTGAGGTTGTATTTATCGAAGTTAGTGAAGAAAAGATTCGCGAAGCTTACCGAAATATTGAGAAAGTTCTTGATCAACGGATTGAACATTGGGGTTTGACTGGCGGTGAAAAAAGAGCCATCTTATCTCGTATTAAAGGTTCGTTGGATTACAAAGATCTTGCAGGTTGCGACTTCGTGGTTGAAGCTATTCGTGCAGTAGACCGCGGTGGTAAGTTGAAAGAGCGTAAAGCGATCTTCAAGAAGATTGAGCAAGTTGTTGACAAGGATTGTATCATTGCGACCAACTCAACAACTATCATCATCACAGAGCTTTCTTCAGAATTGGAACATAGGGACCGTTGTGTAAGCATCCACTTCCTGATTGCTTCGTCTGAAGCTAAAATGGTAGAGGTTGTTAAAGGTCTTTACACTTCGGAAGAGGCTTATGCTAAAGTTTGCAAATTCGTTCAGTTGATTAATCGTAAGGTTATTCCTGTTGAAGAATCAGCTGGTTTGGTTACTGTGCGTATGTTCGTGGTAATTCTGAACGAAGCTTGTGAAATGCTGATGGAAGGTATTTCGTCTATTGAGAACATCGACGAGACTATGCGTATCGGTTTCGGTATGCGTATCAGTCCGTTTGAAATGGCTGATACAATGGGATTGGACAAAATCGTACGTTGGATGGATAACATCTACAACGAATTCGGTGATGTTCGCTATAAACCATCTCCTTATATCAAACGTTTGGTGCGTGCGAAACAACTCGGAGAAGTTACCGGAAAAGGTTTTTACAATTACGATGAGAACGGAAACCGGATCAAATCAGTAGATCAAAAATGCTAGAAAATCAATTGAAATGAAGGTTTTAGTACTAAACTGCGGAAGTAGTTCAATCAAATATCAGCTTTTCAATATGGCCGATCGCCATGTGATCGCCAAAGGTGGAATTGAAAAGCTGCTAGGAATGAAAGGTTCATTCCTAAAACACAAAACAGAAGACGGCCAGAGCATTGTTTTCGAGGGTGAGATCCTTGATCACAAAGCCGGTGTTGAGTATGTTTTGGGTGTACTGACAAGTGAAAAATATGGTTGCTTAAAATCACTGGATGAAATTGATGCTGTTGGTCACCGTGTTGTACATGGTGGTGAATACTTCAGCTCAAGTGAGTTTGTAACCAACGAGGTGATCGAGGCATTGGTAAAATGTACCGACCTGGCTCCTTTGCACAACCCGCCAAACATTCGCGGTATCGAGGCGATGGAAGAGTTAATCCCGGGTATTCCTCAGGTAGGTGTATTCGATACAGCTTTCCACCAAACCATGGAGCCTAAAGCCTATATGTACGGTATTCCTTATGTGCTTTACAAGAAGTACGGAATTCGTCGTTACGGTTTCCACGGAACAAGCCACCGTTATGTGTCAAAACGTGCTTGCGATGTTGCAGGTATTGACTATGACAAGGCAAAGGTTATTTGCTGTCACTTGGGTAATGGTGCTTCAATTGCTGCTGTTCAAAACGGTAAGTCGATTGATACGACAATGGGCTTTACTCCGCTTGAAGGTTTGATTATGGGTACCCGTGCCGGTGATTTGGATGTAGGTGCAGCAACTTTCATCATGGAGAAAGAAGAAATCGGTATGAAAACTTTGAACACACTGCTGAACAAACACAGTGGTATGTTAGGTTTGACTGGTATTTCTTCGGATATGCGTGAAATCAGAGAAGCTTCATTGAATGGCAATGAAAAAGCGCTGGAAGCAATGGATATATACTGCTATAAGATTAAGAAATACATTGGATCTTATATGGCAGCAATGGGAGGCGCTGATATCGTATTATTTACCGGAGGTATTGGCGAATTTGCGACTTATGTGCGTGAGAAAGTTTGCGCTGATATGGAGTTCTTAGGTATTGAGCTTGATACAGATGTAAACAACAAAACTTATGGCGACGAAGGAGTTATCAGCAAAGAAGGCTCTAAGGTTAAAGTTATGGTTGTTCCAACCGACGAAGAGTTGATGATCGCTTTGGATACTGAAAAAATTGTTGCCGATAAAGTGAAAGCATAATCTGTCGATTGCTTTCAACTTGAAATAAAGAAAAAAAGCTGTCATAATATTTGAAAATCCGATACTTTCGAGTGTCGGATTTTTTGTTTTATAGCATTAAGGGGCGCTGTAAAGTATGCGAAAAGATTGGGATTAATACGAAATGAAGTGTTAACTTAACTTGCAAAAATACGGTGGCTATGATTTCCAATCTTGATGATTTGCTTAAAGCAGCAAAATCCGGCGTACGTCGGAAAATGGTTTTGGTAAACGGAGTTGATGCACATAGCATTGAAGCAGCTTCACAAGCGGTGGATTTGGGCTTAGTTGATGTGTTGGTTACCGGTGATAAAAAGGCTATTCTTCGTATTTGTGCTGAACTTGGAATTCCCGAGGGACGTTTTGAGATCGTTCATGCAGCAACCGAGGAGCAGGCTGCCCGTTTGGCACTGGAACTAATAGCAGAGCTGAAAGCCGACTGTATTATGAAAGGACTGATCAGTACTGATAAGTATATGCGGGCACTTTTAAATAAGGAATACGGCATGATTGGCCCTAAAGGAGTGTTAAGCCATATCACAGTTGTTGAAAACAAGAATTACCACAAGCTGCTTTTCGTAAGCGATGTCGCCATTATTCCATATCCCGATTTTAAGCAGAAAGAGGTCATGATTGGTTATCTGATCGAAACAGCACACAAATTTGGTATCGAAAAGCCTAAAGTAGCCTTGATTGCTGCAACAGAGCAGGTCCTTCCGTCAATCCCTGCTTGTGCCGAAGCGGCCATGCTTTCAAAAATGGCCGATCGGGGGCAAATTTCCGGTGGAATCGTGGATGGCCCGATGGGATTGGATGTAGCTATTGATCAGGAGTCCGCTGCGATCAAAAAAGTAAATTCGCCTGTTGCCGGAGATGCCGATTGCCTGTTATTTCCAAACATCGATGCCGGTAATGTATTTTATAAAATGAGTACAAAGCTGTGTGAGTCGAGCCAGGCCGCGGTTGTTGTTGGCGCCAAAGTTCCGGCTGTTTTGTCGTCGCGTGGAGACAGCGTTCAAACCAAATTGTACTCAATCGCTTTGGCTGCGTTATTAAGCTAACCTAACCGAATCAGAACCTTTCACTAAGATGAAATCAAAACTGAACGCATGGCAGAGTTTGCTCGATTAAGTGTATGAATTCAATAAAAGAACACTATATATTAGCCATCAATCCTGGATCGACATCAACTAAGTTCGCCGTGTATGTAAATGAGGCGTGTGTGTTGAATAAAACCCTCCGGCATTCGGTTGACGAGTTATCGGCATATGCCGACATCATCGAGCAGTTCGGCTATCGCAAAGGAATGATTATCGATGCACTGGTTGAAGAGAAAATAGACATTGACAGAATAAAGCACATCATCGGTCGCGGTGGGCTCACTTATCCGCTGGAATCCGGGGTTTACCTAGTTGATCAATTGATGTTAAAGCATGCCCGTGACGGTGTTTACGGAAAACACGCCAGCAACCTTGGACCAATCATTGCAGACTACATTTGCCGACCCTGTAGTTACTGACGAGCTTGATCCGATAGCCCGAATAACGGGGCATCCTAAATTTGTAAAACGATCCATTTTTCATGCCTTAAATCAAAAGGCAACTGCTCGCTTGCACGCGCGGAACACCGGAACTCATTATGAGAATTCCCGTTTGATTATTGTTCATTTAGGAGGTGGCGTTTCAGTTGGCGCACATCAAAACGGAAGGGTGATTGACGTTAACAATGCTTTGGACGGAGACGGACCATTTAGCCCTGAACGAAGTGGAGGACTGCCAGTTGGGCAGCTGATCGACCTTTGTTTTAGCGGAAGGTATTCAAAAGAAGAGATATACCGGATGGTAGTCGGTGAGGGGGGCTATGTGGCTTATCTGGGAACCAATAATGCACTGGAGGTTCGCAAACGGGCAGAAGGGGGTGATCTTCAGGCACAGTTCATCCAAGATGCGCTTGCCTACCAGGTGTCCAAATGTATTGGCGAAATGGCTGCTGTTTTGTTCGGTCATGTGGATGCTATCTTGCTGACAGGCGGGATGGCTTACAATGAATCATTGGTGGCGCTGATCAGGCAACGTGTATCGTTTATTGCTCCCATCTTTGTGTATCCGGGAGAGGATGAATTGGAGGCCTTAGCCATGAATGCTTTAATGGTTGCCCGCGGAGAATTAATCTCCCAAAAATATAATCCAAGAATGGATTAGTCGCAAAACAGCCTTTCTATTTGGGCTTTCTTGTCTGATAACAAGAAGATATTGTTATCTTTCAATTACTTGATCTATGAGTGCCTACCTCTTTGTAATTAGCCTTTGTGTTGTTGTAATTATTTCCTTCATTTTTAACATTATTGCACGCAAAACAAATATTCCCAGCGTGTTGATGTTGATTTTTCTGGGGATGGGATTACGACAGTTATTGAATTACTTCGGTCTTGAACCAGAGTATTTTAATACCTTAGAGGTGCTTGGTATTGTCGGATTGATCATGATCGTTCTTGAAGCGGCGCTTGATTTACAGTTAAGTCGGGAAAAATGGCCGATTATATGGAAGTCCTTTGTCATTGCGTTGTTGTCGTTTGTTGCGTCCAGCTTGTTGATTGCAGGGATTATTCAATTTTTTATTCAGAATATAGGTTTCTTGCCGGCTCTCATTTATGCAATTCCCTTCTCAATAATGAGTAGCGCAATCATCATTCCCAGCGTAGCAAACTTAAGTAAGTATAAGCGTGAATTTATGATATACGAGAGTACATTTTCGGATATTCTTGGTATCATGTTTTTCTACTTCTTGGTTGAGAATTTTAATTTGGATGATGCCGGTACAGTTGCACTGGTGTTAAGTGGAAATATAATACTTACCATGGCATTGGCGGTCGTACTTAGTTTTCTTTTGTTGCTCATTGTTCAGAATATTAAGGCGCAGGCACGCTTCTTCTTGTTCTTAGCGGTCTTGGTGTTAATGTATGCTGTAGCCAAGCTTTTTCATCTTTCGTCGTTGCTTATTATTTTGGTATTCGGTCTGCTCTTGGGTAACTACAAAGTGTTGCTTTGGGGCAGGGTTAAGCGTTGGTTTAACGATGATGCTATCGATGGACTGTTCGAGAATTTCAAGATGGTTACAATCGAAACCTCATTCATTGTCCGGACTTTCTTCTTTGTCGTGTTTGGAATTAGTTTCTCGTTGGAAACTTTGACACACCCAAGCATCTGGATGATGAGCGGTGGTTTCATTCTGATTCTTTACTTGATACGTGTCATTTTGTTTTATCTGATAGACAGGAAAGATGTGATTCCTCAAATATTTTTGGCTCCTCGCGGCTTGATCTCAATTTTATTGTTTTATGCTATACCTTCGGATTTTCAAGTGACGGAGTTTGAAAGTGGTACGCTGCTGCTCGTGATTATGGCATCGAGTATTATTATGGCCGGAGCCTTAATAATGGATCGGAAGACGAGTAATGGTGAAGGAGCCGGTGTAACAGAAATGAAATAGATAAAGCCTTATGAAACTAATCCTAACTGCGCTGTTTTTCTTTTTTATTCTGAATGTATTTTCGCAGGGAACAGCGGTAAACTACGATGAAACTAAGATCCCGGAATATCAGCTTCCTGAGGTTTTAAGGGCAAGTAATGGTAGAAAAATAAGAAAGGCCAGTCAATGGGAGAAGATCAGGCGACCTGAAGTGCTGAAGCTTTTCACAGAAGAAGTGTATGGCGTTGTTCCTGGTGAAATTGCAAAGCCAAAAGTAATCAGCTATGAGGATCATGCTTCGTGTTTTGGTGGAAAGGCTATCCGGAAACAATTTGATTTGGTGTTCTCCGGAAATGATAGAGAACTGTCGGCAGGAGTGTTAATGTACTTCCCGAAGTCAGACAAACCTGTACCCGTTATCCTGGCCTATAATTTTATCGGAAATCATTCGATTATAGATGATCCTGCGATCCGGATTAGTGAATCGTGGGTTTATAATAATCCATCATTAGGCATTGTCAACAATCGGTTTACGGAGCAATCGCGCGGAGCCGATGCTGAAAGCTGGCCCGTTCAGAAGATTTTAGATGCCGGTTTTGGTTTGGTGACGATTTATTACGGCGATATTGATCCGGAATACGAGAACTTCGATAATGGTATTCATCCGCTTTTGTTTGCTCAAGGACAAGATCGTCCGTCGTATAATGAGTGGGGCTCAATAGCTGCCTGGGCCTGGGGGCTGTCGAGCGTCATGGACTACCTAGAGACCGATACTTTGGTGAACAGTGAAGAAGTCGTTGTGTTGGGACATTCCCGCCTGGGAAAAACAGCTTTGTGGGCTGTGGCAAGCGATCAACGTTTTGCCGGTTGTATCGCGAATGATTCAGGTTGTATGGGAGCAGCTATTTCGCGTCGTCGGATTGGAGAAACGATCGCCGTTATCAATCGAAATTTTCCGTATTGGTTTTGTGAGAATTTTAAGAAGTATAGTGACCGGGAAGATCGCTTGCCGATTGATCAGCATATGTTATTAGCATTAATCGCGCCTCGTCCGCT
>QKCF01000484.1 GCA_003246935.1 Sunxiuqinia sp.
CGGACATGAAAGATCCACTGGAACGGAAACGTTTATCAGAAATATTGAATATTGGATTGGACAAACCGGTGGGTTATGTTCTTCCTTTAAACCGATATAAGAACCGTTGGATAAGCAGTCAATGGGAATTCCGTCGGAATCATCTTTTCTTGACACCGGGAACCTCTCCTGTTGGATTAAGGCTACCATTGACTTCGCTGTTAGCAAACCCAACCTGGGACAGTGAGCCAATTTTTGAACCAGACCTGTATGCTTCATGGGGTATTCTGGGTGAATATCATGAGCTGGTTCAGAACCGGAAAAAAGCGGGAGTTCCAACGGAAAAACAACCACAACCGTTTATAAAAACAGCCATCTCTACGGAAATCCGTGAAAACAGGCTGTGTGTATTCCTGCCTCCGCTTGACAGTGCCGAAGTATTCCTTGACCTTACTGCAGCACTCGAAGCAACAGCAGAGGAACTTCAGGTTCCAATTATTATCGAAGGTTACGAGCCACCCCGCGATAACCGGATGGAGCAGCTCAAAGTAACACCGGACCCGGGTGTTATTGAAGTGAACATTCACCCGGCGAAAAACTGGAAAGAGCTTTCTGACAATACGCTTGCACTATACGAAGAAGCCAAGCAAGCTCGCCTGGGTACTGAAAAATTCATGATCGACGGAAAACATACCGGCACCGGCGGAGGAAACCACGTAACGATTGGCGGATCAAGCCCTTCGGACAGTCCGTTACTACGAAATCCGGATTTGCTGCGCAGCCTGGTTACGTTCTGGCAACATCACCCTGGTCTTTCATACCTGTTCTCCGGCGCTTTTATTGGCCCTACCAGTCAGGCTCCAAGAATCGACGAAGGAAGACATGATAACCTTTATGAAATGGAGATTGCCTTTGAGCAAATTCCTAAAGGAAAAGATGTGCCCTACTGGTTGACTGATCGTTTGTTCCGCCATATGCTCACTGATATTACCGGAAATACGCACCGGGCCGAGTTCTGCATCGACAAACTTTATTCACCTGATTCATCATCGGGACGTTTGGGAATTCTGGAGCTTCGAGCGTTCGATATGCCACCACACGCACGCATGAGTTTGATGCAAATGTTGCTTGTACGTACACTCGTAGCCTGGTTTTGGCGTGAGCCTTATAAGCACAAATTAGTACGTTGGGGTACCGAGCTGCACGATAAATTCCTGATGGAGCACTATGTGAAGGAAGATATCAAGGACATCGTTACACAACTGAACAATGCCGGATATCCGTTCAAACTGGATTGGTTTGATCCGTTCTTCGAATTCCGGTTCCCGCTCTATGGTATGATGAATATCAAGGGTATTGATCTGGATTTGCGAATGGCTATCGAACCATGGAATGTGCTGGGTGAAGAGATGAGCGACCGAGGAACGTCACGCTATGTTGATTCATCAATCGAGCGCGTACAAATAAAACTGAACAACTTTGTTGACGAACGCTATACGCTTACCTGTAACGGGGTTAAAGTTCCCCTTGTTGCAACCGGTAAAAAAGGCGAATATGTAGCCGGCATTCGTTACAAAGCATGGCAACCCTGGTCTGCACTGCACCCGACAATTGGGATTGACACTCCCTTGGTGTTCGATATCGTGGACACATGGAACAGTAGATCCATTGGCGGCTGTACCTACTTTGTATCTCACCCGGGAGGACGATCATATGATACTTTCCCGGTAAACAGTTACGAGGCAGAATCGCGCCGTATCAACCGTTTTTGGGATATCGGGCACACTCAAGGTGAAATTGCAGCTCCTGAAAATCAGGCATACAGTCAGGAGCCGGTACGAAAAATACGGGCGCATAATGTTATAAAAACGTTTAATTACAAAGAAATTCCTGTAAGTTTGGAGTTCCCGCATACGCTGGATTTAAGACATAATTGGAAAATCAACTAGTGGACACCTGATCTTTACATTATGCCATTGAATGACTATTTGATACAATGTGACAATGACGAAGCAAAAGCGATAAACCAATCCGGGAGTCCGGTTTGGGACCGCCTTTTTCAAAACGTTGACAACATTGGGTTTAACGAACTTAGTTCGCGACAGGCCGATCTGAATTGGTACCTGACCGAAAATGGTGTAACCTATAATGTTTACAACGACCCGCAAGGTTTAAATCGTCCCTGGAACCTGAATGCTATTCCGACTTTGATGGACGAAAAAGAATGGGTTACTGTTGAAAAAGGAATCCAGCAACGGGCAGAGCTTTTCAATCTAGTATTGAAAGACTTATACGGAAAGCGGGAACTAATTACCAAAGGAATCATTCCGCAGGAGGTGATCTACAGTCACCGGGGGTTCATCCGTGCCTGCGATCAGATTGAATACCCAACCGAAAAGCAATTGCTGGTATATGCTGCCGATATTGCCCGCGGCCCCGATGGACAAATGTGGATTTACAGCGACCGTACTCAGGCTCCTTCGGGAATGGGTTATGCGTTGGAGAACCGGCTGACCATCGGACGTGTGTTGCCTGAGCTCTCGAAAGGATTGAATGTTCGAAAGCTTACGAATTTTTTTAATCATTTCGACAATCTTTTACTGGCATCATCGCCCCGGCAAACCGATGCGCCCAATATTGTTGTGCTAACACCAGGACCTTTGAACGAAACATATTTCGAGCATTCCTATATCTCTTCATTTATGGGCTATCCGTTGGTACAAGGGAACGATCTGGTTGCACGCAACGGCTATCTGTGGATGAAATCATTAAAGGGATTGAAACAAGTTGACGTTGTGCTTCGACGTGTCGATGATCTCTATACCGATCCGCTTGAGCTACGCGAAGATTCTCAATTAGGAGTTCCCGGCCTTCTCGAGGTTGTTCGGCAACAAAATGTTGCCATCATCAACCCCATTGGCTCGCGGGTATTGGAAAACCCAGGGCTAATTCCGTTTATTCCAGGAATTGCCAAATACCTGCTAAACGAGGACTTGATTTTACCTCAGGTCGCCTCATGGTGGTGTGGGCAGGAACGGGAAAGACAATATGTGTTCGATCATTTGTCAGAGCTGGTTGTACGCCGAATCGACCGCCCTCATGCCGACAGTGTCTTTATTGGTTATCAAATGACTAGCGGCGACTTGAGAGAATTACGAGAGCAAATCAAAGATCGTCCGTACCGTTTTGTTGCCCAAGAAAGAATTGGGTTCTCAACCACACCGACTTTTATTGGACGCACCATGGAGCCCCGCAATATGTCGATTCGAACCTTCGGAGTTGCCAGCGAGGACGGATATCAAATTATGCCGGGAGGATTGGTACGGGTAGCACCAATGGTCGGTAATTCTACGGTAACCAACCAAACAGGCGGACTAAGTAAAGATTTCTGGGTCATCAGTAATAAAGAAGAGCAAACACCTCCGAAATTTTCAATATCCCAGCCCTTAAAAAATATGGATACAGGCCTGGACAACCTCCCCAGCCTCACTGCCGAAAACCTATTTTGGGCAGGCCGATATGTTGGACGGGCTTTAGCTACAGCGCGCTTTTTACGCATGGTGTTGAAACAAATAAACTTTACTAGCTTTAATGAGCGGAAACCGAATCATGAAAGCCTGGAAGCTTTGTTCAAGGCCGCTACAAACCTGACCTGTACTTTTCCCGGATTCTTTAGCGAAGAAGAAATTGAAGATCCTGTTGCCGAAATTTATTCGATCATTCTTGACGGGTCAAGAACAGGAAGCTTGGGTCACACGATGAGTATGTTCTTCAACTCCTACTACTCCATCCGCAACCTGTGGTCGTCGGATATGTGGCGGGTCTTTGGACGTATCAATGCGATTTGGGACGATATTCAACAAGAGAAAAAAATAACGAACCGAAGGATAATTCAAACACTCGACCAACTTATTACGCGCTTAATCGCATTTATGGGCTTGGTTGAAGACTGTATCCTGATCGAACAAGGTTTATTGCTTTACTTTATTGGACTTCAGATTGAACTGAGCATGCTGAATATCTCAAAATGCAGAAGCCTTTTGTCGGTAAAATTTGAAGACCATATTGAATATGAAGTGCTGGAGGCTCTGCTAAACAGCCACGAAAGTTTAAATATTTACCGGAATAGCTATCGCTCATATATCAAAATCGAAAATGTAATTGACCTAATCATTCTTGATAAAAAATATCCGCGATCATTGGCATTCCGCTTCAACCGCCTGAATAAGGACCTGGCTGAATTGCCCAAAGCGCATTCTTCACATGAATTAGCCGACTTCGAAAAATTCATTTTTGAAGGGTTTGCGAAGTTGAGACTTGCCAACGCCAGGGAGCTTTCGGAAATTGAAGAAGAGAATTATGTCCGTGCTAAATTAGATGACTTATTGTCCAATTTAAGCGATTTGTTATTTCAAGCGTCGCTGGCAATAACAACCACCTATTTCAGTCACAGCTATCAGCAGAATCAGCTTATTAATCAGAACTTTTCAGTTTAAGGCTATGATTTTTAGGGTTATTCATAAAACAAGCTACAAGTACGACAGTTACGTAGGGTATTGTCATAATCTCGCTACTTTGCGACCACGGGACTTACCCGGACAGAAGTTGCTTGATTTCAAACTAAACATCGGACCTGTTGCATCTGAGTTAAACGAACGAGTTGACTTCTTTGGCAATTATATCACGCGATTCGCAATACAGGAACCGCATCAGGAGCTGATTGTGACATCAGAAAGTTTGATTGAGCGAGATTATCAACCAATTACTTCACAATACAAATCAGGCGCTTGTAAAGGCCCAACAATGGCGGACACCCTCACGAGTCTTCAACGACTTGGTGAAGGCTCACTGGATGCCAATCAATACATACTGGAATCACCGTTGATCCGCAAAATTGCTCCCGAAATAAGGGCTTACAGTGCAGAATCTTTTCAGCTTAACCGATCGGTTTTTGATGCTGCCAAAGAACTCATGAACCGAATTTATGCCGATTTTCAGTTTGTTCCAGGATTCTCGGACGTTGCAACTCCACTCCATACCGTTTTTAACGAACGTAAAGGGGTTTGTCAGGACTTTGCTCAAATTGCAATTGCCTGCCTACGAGCTGTAGGCTTACCGGCTAAATACATGAGCGGATATATTGAAACATTACCTCCTGAAGGTCAGGAAAAGCTAGTTGGTGCCGATGCCTCACATGCGTGGTTTGCAACTTTTATCCCCGGATTCGGCTGGGTTGATTTTGACCCGACGAACAATCTGATTCCGGAAAATCAACACTTGGTTGTTGCATGGGGACGCGACTACTACGACGTTCCTCCGTTAAAAGGTGTAATTTACAGCAACGGGAATAATGTGATGACTGTTTCTGTTGATATCCGCGAAGCAGAATTGGACACTCTTGTCAATGCTTAAAAACTGAAATTTAATAAAAAACAAAGACCATCCCGATTTCTCAGGATGGCCTCATTACCTTTTCTCTATATCTATCTAACTAAACCGAATCGAATTAATAACCAGGATTCTGATCAGCTGAAGTCATGCCTTCATTGATTTCGATTGCAGACTGAGGAATTGGACGATATAATTTTTCGCCGATTGGGTCGTCACCCAAGTTTCCAGTCAAATAATCGTAGTTGTAACCATAGAACATAGTCTTCAACATACCTGTACGACGCAATTCAGGCCAGCGACCACAATATTGACCTGCTAATTCTTTACCCGATTCTTTCAAATAAGCTTCCAATGCTGCTTGTTTTGTTGTAGGCAGACTGATTGTCAGGCTACCACCATCCTTCGCATTTCCCGGACGAGCCAATACTTTGTTAATGTAAGTTTCAGCTTCGGTGTAGTTACCTTGACCGATACAAGCTTCGGCATACAACAACATCGTTTCAGACAAACTTGCCAATACGATATCGCGATAGCTTTGTGTTGTACTGAAAGTAACCAACTGACCTAAGTCGAACTTCTTGATTCCTGGCTGAGCAAAGTCGTTATTATAGGCTGTTCTCCAGTATTTTTCGTTAACCATGCGATCAGTTGAGTTCTCGATGAAAGGATAAATTCTCATGATGTTATTTCCATTGGCATCAGTGGCATTTACAGGTACCACATCTGCATAATCAGGACACCATTTCTCGATAAATTCCAATGCACCATCAACTAATTGTTTGTTCGCATCATTCATGGTAATGTCAACGAATTCTCCGTTTGATGCACCATCTGTCAACTGCAAATAGTCGTCGAACATTTCCTGGGAATTATCCCAAGCACGTGGGTAAATTGCAGTAATTGAATTTGTTCCGGGAACATTATTTCCTTGGTAATAATCGTAGTAATGCTCCCAAATTGTCAACATGAAAGTTGCATCGTAACGGGCATCATTCTTACCATACCAAGAGTGTAATGACCAAGATGGATACAATGAACCGACCATGTATTTATGTCCTAACTCTGAACCACCCAAATAAGGACCAAATATACCCTCCTGGTTGTTACCGCTTGTAGAAGTCGCAATTGATTTATTGCTATACTGAACGGCAAACAAGACTTCATCATTATTTTCATTATCCGGGCTCCAAAGGTCTTCCATCGTATATTTCAGGTCACCTCTTGAATCCAATACCGCTTTAGCATATGTTTTTGCAGTTGCAAAGTCTTCAACATTACCCAAGTCCCAACCACGAGTTAGATATACTTTTGCCAGGTAGTGGTTCACAATGTCCTTACAGATTTGACCATCGTTTGCTGTTTGAGGCAAAGAGCTGTTCAAAGCTGATTCCAATTTACCAATGATATAATCATATGTTTCAGCCAATGTTGCTCTTGGCATATTCATTCTTGGCGCCTGAGTGTACTCATCATTGATTACAACACCGCCGAATTCTTCCAACAAAATAAAATGAAGAAAACCTTTGAAGAAATCGTATTCTCCTTGATACAATTCTTTATCGCCATCTGAAATATCCGCTGACGGCAAATAGTATTCCGCGGTATTTACCGCTTGCAAAACGGTGTAGCAGTTGTCGTAAAAGTCTGCAACATCACTGTTGGTATCGTACAATGTTGTATAGTCATAAACTCCATCATTCGACATACCGCGCGGCATTTGGTACAAATCGGTACCGGCAAGCATCACAAGCGGAGCATCTTCATAAATTGTGCGCAAGCTGCTGTAGGCATTTACCCGCAGCGTTTGATAACCATCCTCAGTTGCGTATAAATCGTCGTTAGTAATACCAGCCTTATTGTCCTCATCAAGGAAACCACTACAGCTGGAAAGGAGAATGGCGGTTACTAATATGCTAAATATCTTTTTCATCGTTTCAATCATTAAAATTTAAGGTTTAGACCTACTTGATAAGTAACTGTTGACGGACCGTTACCGTTTTGCAAAGTTGTAGTTGCGTATTCCGGATCCCAACCAATGTAATTTGTAAATGTGAATGGGTTCAGTACGTTCAAATAAACACGTGCATAAGACAGGTGTGCTTTGCTAATCAACGTCTTGTCGAATGTGTAACCTAAAGTGATATTTCTAACTTTCACGAAAGAAGCGTCCTGGTAGCTACCGTTGCTCCCGTAGAAATTTCCGGTGGATCCGTTCAATGGCATTTTAGCATCAGCATTCTCTTCCGAAGTTCCCCAGGTCATCCATGGTTGACCATTTTCATCAACATCAAAATTACTCCAGTCAGCACGAGGAACGCCACCAGGCACATAGTAATCCATATTCACTTTTGGACGACCGCGTTGGCTGTTTGCTGAAGGTCCGAATTCTTGTAAGAATCGGTCGTTTACAAATACGCCCTGACGAGTATAAATATTGAACGACAAGTCGAATTTCTTATAGCTTACAGTAGAAGTAACACTTCCGGTCCATGAAGGATCAACAGAACCAAGAATTACTTTGTCATCCGTGGTCATTTCGCCGTCCTTATTCGTATCAATTGCTCTGGCATATCCGGGTCTGTCAGCACCCATTGCACTACGTTCTTCTGCCGACATAGCCGACCAATCAGCATAGTTGTAAACACCGTTCACTTTGTAGTCGTAGATTACGTTGATCGGCTGGTCAATGAAACGCGCTTCATTCACGACGTCTTCAGTCTTTCCATACAAGCTGCGGATCGCGTTTTTATTGCTTGCAAAAGTGAATGAAGTTGTCCAATTCCAGTCACGGTTTTGAAGATTTACGGTATTTACTGTAACCTCGATACCACGGTTATTTACAGAACCAATGTTATCAGTCATGCTACCAACACCTGATTCAATTGTCAAAGTACGGCTCATCAACAAACCATCAGACAACTTATCGTATAGATCAACAGCACCGTTAACACGGTTATTAAAGATACCAAAGTCGAAGCCAAAGTTCCATTCACGTGTTTTCTCCCAGGTAAGAGCGCTGTTTACAGGAGAACCTGTTCCAAAGCCACTAGCAACAGTACCGTCGAAATCATAGTACACTGTTGAATCAGTGTTTGGTGATTGTTGTGTTCCGTAAGCGCTTACACCGTTGTTGTTACCTGAATAACCAAAGCTCAAGCGTGCTTTTAAGTTTGACAACCAATCCACATTTTCCATGAATGATTCTTCAGACACACGCCATGCTAATGCAACAGAAGGGAATGCTGCCCATTTTTCAGCTAACTTAGAGCTACCGTCGTAACGTACAGTACCGGTAACCATATACTTGCCGGCATAGTCGTAGTTTGCACGAGCAGCGAATGAAAGCATTGATGTTTGGCTGTAACCGCTTTCAGAGTTTCCTGTCCCGATTGTACCACCCAACATGTTATACCATTCGGCATTGTAAGGGAAGTTTTCAGCGTAAATCGATAAGTACTCGTATCTTGTTTTGTAGGCAGATTGAATTAAGGTCACGTTAATGTTGTGATCAACGTTAAATCTGCGGCTATAGTTAACTACGTTATCCCAGGTCCAGTCGAAAGACTCTTGATTATTGTTCTGAGCCTGGTTTGTTGAACGGTTCGAGTTTTTCTCGTAGTAGTAACCAATACGCGTTCTGTTAAAACGTGGAGAGAAAGTTGATTTGATACTCAAACCATCGATCGGTTTAACTTCAACAAATGCACTTGCTAAAATGTCAAAACGGCGAGTTTCGTGAGTACCGGACTGAATTTCAATCAACGGGTTAGCGGATGAAGTAAAGTTTCCTTCCCCTTCGATTGAAGCTTTAATACCTGGTTGTGCAATTAAGTTTCCTTCATCGTCGTATGCGCGAAGAACAACCGGCATACGCATCAAATCGCGGTATCCGTACTGAGAACCAGTATTCACAATTTGGTGCGACATGGTAAAACTTGCACCGGTTGTGAAATACTTGCTTGCTTTGTGGTTGATAGACCCCTTGAAGACATACTTATCCATTTTCTCCTTCATGAAGTTACCGTCTTCCTTTTGGTAACCGGCTCCCAAGTTATAGGAGATATCCTGTGCCATTCCTGAAACGTTCACATAATGGTTTTGTTGCGAACCGTTTTTAGTTCCCAAATCCAACCAATCTGTATATTTTTGGTCGTAGAGTGCTTGATTTACAAGCGTTGAATTTTGCGTCACTCCAGTTTGACTCGAACTACTTAAGGTGTAGTTTTGGTTTGTTTCGTCCCAAGCGTAGTATTTAGACGTACGGTAATCTGTCCATTCGCGTCCATCCATAAAATCAGGGATTCGGGTAATTTCACGAACACCGTAATAACCGTCATAAGAAACCATCAATTTTGACTTCGCTGCAGCTGCTCCTTTTGTTTGAACAATTACAACCCCGTTTGAACCACGAGAACCATAAATTGCAGTTGAAGAAGCATCTTTCAACACATCAATTTTTTCGATATCCGAAGGGTTCAGGAAATCGATGTCGTCAACAACGACACCATCCACTACATAAAGCGGACTACCACTATTCAGTGAGTTCTGACCACGAACCTGGATCGAAAAACCAGCACCCGGACGAGTAGAGTTTGTTGTAATATCGACCCCCGCTGAAGCACCTTGCAAAGCGCCCATTACTGATGAAGTACCAACTGAAGCAATACGTTCTGCTGACACTGAACTGATTGAACCAGTCAGGTCACTTTTCTTCATTGTACCGTAACCAACGGCAACAACTTCTTCAATTCCTACAGTCTCTTCCTCCAAAGTCACCGAAATTGCAGTTTTCCCGGCAACCGGTACTTCCTGCATTGACATACCAACAAATGAGAATACTAACACAGCGTCTCCGGGTACATTCTTCAGCGTATAATTTCCGTCAAAATCAGTAACAATACCGTTTGTCGTTCCTTTTACAATAACTGTTACCCCAGGTAAACCAGCACCTGTATTATCAGTTACCGTACCTGAAACAGTTAGTGTTTGTTGTGCGAATGCCTTTTCGTTTTGAGTTAATACGATTTGACGTCCTTCGATCTTATAATCGATATTGGTTCCATTAAAAAGCTGGTCTAAAGCTTGTTTTACATTAGCCCCGTCGACCTT
>QKCF01000387.1 GCA_003246935.1 Sunxiuqinia sp.
ACAAATAAGTGATTTCAATCGACTCAGAATCACTTTTATCCCAACCTGCTTTTGTCACATATAAACTGGTTCCTGATCTATCTCCATTGTCCCAACCTTTATCACTGTCATATTTAGCCCAACCTGGAGCTGTTTGCCTTGTGTGAGAATAAATCTCATTAATGGCTTCCCTTGCAACTTTTACAGCAAATTCAGCAGTATCTAACTCTTGGAATAATTCAGAGAGCGTTAGGAATTGGTGAGCATAACTTTTTCGTATACTTTGTAGCGTTGTAACGTCTTGCCAAACTCCTTTTCCCCAGGCTAAAGGCATAAGCCCTTTTTCGCGTAATGTATTATCCAGATTTTGCTTAAAGCTATATGAGATCTTAGGTTCATTGAGAGCTTCTTGACAAGCTATCTCTATGGTAGTCCAACAATTTATTACAGTCATTCTGACGTAAGTGCCTCGATCCCATTTGTTTTTGCTTTGCCTAGCCAATTCTCTCATGTGCAATGCATCAGTCCAAAGGTGACAATGATTTCCATCTACTATTTTAGGTTTATCCATGACTGATTCAATAGGTTATTGATTCTAAAAATTCCAGCCCGAAAATTCTAAATTACGTTCTAAACGATTTTCAGTTTCATCTGACAGACCAGAATGAATCAGCACTGGCCACTGCGACTGATTACTTCTTCCCCCCACTCGGCAATAATTACATAACAGCTTCCTATAAGAACACCCGCTGCGCCTCCCGCTCCGTAAGCCCTAACGCCTTGCAGCCGGTAAGCTCCGTAAACTACGCGCACCCGCTTTCGGTCAATTTTAGCAATATATCTGCAAACCAGGCGCAGTTTAACCCCAATGCCTCATCTATTGCTACGTCTCTTCCGCTAACATCCAAACGAGCCGAATGCACCCCTAATAATATCCAGCCCATACCATTTCGAGTGGAACGGTGATCTTGGCAAACGACAGGCGCTCCGCTGGAGCCGCGATGGGTTCTTGCATCCGTAAGGAAATAGCCATTGCCCTGGAATCGCATCACAAATGAAGATGCATTAATCGCATGTCGAACAACCGGTAGTTTGTGCAAGGTGTCGTAAAATCCCAGTGGAAAGCCCACGATTAACATTGAAGTGCCAATGTCGATCGTTTCTTGTTCGCCCAGAAGGTTTTCCGGTGTAAACGTGGTGTAGATCGCATTCGGTGGGAGTGCTGTTTTGTCGATCTTTATGACCGCAACGTCAATGTTTCCTGTGGAGTCTAAGCCAGCAACCCATTGGGATACTCCGTTTTGGTATAAGGGGATGGAATATTCAATCGTCTGCGTAATATTACTGGCATCGGTGTGAAACGTTATTTGAATTCGGTCAGGGAAGTGACCGTCCATCTCATCGTGGAAAACGTGCAGACTGGTTACTAAAAATAGGTTGCTCTCTCGTTGAAAAAAGAATCCCGTTGCATTTGTTAACAGTTGCCCAGCTGAATAAGTCAGGATCGGAGTGGCACTCAATAACAGAGGGTCAATAGACATCGATTTATACTTCATAACTTTACGATCCTCCCGGAACCGGTGTTCGTTAAAATTCATTTTCTCCCAAACTTGGCCTTTTCTTATTTGTCGTTCGGCAGATGATTGGCATTTTCAAGTTCCACATAATAATCTGAATTTGCAAGAAAGTAGCTTTAATAACAATCGGCGTCCTGTAAAACTTCATGCTCTCCCAGGTTCCTTTGGGTGTAGCGTTCAACCTAAAGGCTGAGTTATGCGTAAAATTTTCACAAAGATGCGGAACGGCGAGCTTATTACAGGGTAGTGGACTTACTTTTATAATGCTAGGCGAACTTGCAACTTAATTTTGCCCATAACCCATAACTAAAATGAAAATTTATATCAAAAATATGGTCTGCATCCGATGTCAAATGGTGGTTAGAGCTGAATTGGAAAAGCTCGGGATTCAGTACTCATACGTAAAAATCGGAGAAGCAAATATTTTGGGAGATGTCCACCCGGAGGAGCTGGTGCAGTTGTCGGTTGCTTTAAAAAAATCGGGTTTGGAGCTGATGGACGACAAAAAAAGTATCCTGGTTGAGAAGATTAAAAATGTGATTGTTGAATTGGTTCACTACACCGACGATCAGATTAAAGTAAACCTTTCGGATTACCTGAGTGAAAAGCTCGGTTACGATTATACCTATATGGCCAACCTGTTTTCAGAGGTAAAAGGCATAACGATTGAAAAATTTTATTTATCCCACAAAATTGAACGGGTCAAAGAACTGATTGTCTATGATGAATTGAATCTGACCGAAATATCCTATAAAATGCATTATAGCAGCGTTGCACACTTATCCAATCAATTCAAAAAAATTACAGGCTTAACTCCCTCTCACTTCAAAAAGCTAAGAAATAAGCGACGCGACTCCCTCGATAATGTGTGAATCATGCAAATTTTACTTGGAATTGTGTAATGCGAAGGTGCTTTTAAATCAGGAACTTTACATTGAGTAAATCCAGCAATCCTGGAAATCCTTTCTGTTTTCTGCGATTGCTTTGTTCTATGACTGTTCGTCATCGACTTTATCTGTGTTTTGGGGTGTTGCCAATCTTTAATAACCCAAGGCAAATAACAGCTATACAGGGTTAACCGATGTCTCTGCATAGACGGTTGGAATTAAATAACAAATAAAACAGCTCCCCTTGAATGAAAATGAAAAATACTACCTGGAAGATATCTTCCAACGCTTTATTGAACCGCATTTCTCAATTATAGATTAT
>QKCF01000028.1 GCA_003246935.1 Sunxiuqinia sp.
GAAATAAATCATCCTTCAATAAAACATTGAGGTAATGATTAACTTCTTGATCTTCGTAAGGACGAATATCGTCGAAACACATCATATCCTTATTCAGTTGATTTAGGGCGGCAAATATACAAAATGCTATTCAAATCTTAAACCTTAACTGAAGCTTCAAATCAGTTCTCGTTGAACCATCAATCGCTGTATCGCCACTACCTAGTGAGTCTACACCCTTAAACCATGTTCTGGCGCATTTGAGCCAAAATTCAATTTTTTCACATATTTTAACTTTTCCATTTACATAAGCCCGATATCCTTCGCCATAAAAAGCCGGTATCGAGAATTGATAAAGCAAATCATTTTCATAAGCATAGATACGAGCATCGTAATCATCGGTATTAAAGTAGGCAAAACGCACCCATAATCGAGAACTATTACGAACCGGTTGATAAGCCAAATCCTGACTTACATAAACCCCTGAAGACTCGTGATCGTGTTTGTAAAAAGATTTTTCTAAACGCGTCCTAACAGAGAAAACCGAATTCAGATCACCATCAACCTGAACTCTGATACTTTGCCGAATTTGGTCCAAATTCGATCTGATTTTTTCGTAACTCACTTTCACTGGCTTCGTTTCGTTGAAGTAACGGGCATACAACTTCCAAGTCCTGTTAAAGATATAGTCACCGCGCACGACAAACTCCTGCCCCCTGCCAGGCGCCGCGGTAGTATACTTTATCCATTCATACTCAAAAAAATCGGCATAAGCATTAAGGGAAAAGCCGGCAAAAGGCAATACCCGCACCCCTAAATAAATACCTTGCTCATCATTAACCCGACTATTTTCGGTAAAAGCAGCCCCAATTGGCGAATTGTATTCTTTAGCAATATTGCGATACAAAACTGAAAATGAAGCTTGCCCCACCGGTTGAAACATCAATCCGTTAATTGAAGCAAAAGCCCCTTCAGAAGAAGCAACTTCGCCAAACAGATAAAGTTTATTCATTGTATAGCGGTAATTCACGCCTACGTTTGTTATCTGCTCTCCGCCATACAGATACTTATTATACAACTCATCAGAACGTAACAAGGGAATCTCATAACGAGTAACCATCCCCGTAATCCCCAACTGCAAATTCCCCGATTGAAAAGACAGGGCCAAACCACCAACCACTTGATCGACAGAATTTTTATCTTCTATTTCTGATTCAGTTCGATGTAACCCGCTGCTTTGCATTGATGTGAACACGCGACTACCATCAACACTATCTGTATTCGCGTCAAAGCTTTTGTTTGAAAAGAAAGGTTGAAGGCTAAGCTTACCAAATCGAATGTCAGCACCAATACCTCTCATAAAATTGTTTTCATCGGTTGAAGCATACGCCTTCAACCCCTGATTAAACCTGGCAATACGATCAACATCGGTAGACTTACCCATTGCAAACCCCTGCCACGCCATTAATCCTTGCCCCCATTGAACCACATAATCCCCCAAAACTATCGATGACTGTTTCTTACCAAACTCCATGCGAACAAAACCACTATAAAAATCAAATCCTGCGGAATTTGATTTGCCAAAGAAGCTCTCACCAGCATCTTTTTCCCCTGTAAAGCCGAATTGCAACTTATCACCGACAAATCGATAGCGAGTATAAAGTTTATCAGGGGAGTCTTCAAACTTGCCATTTTTAAAACCAGCCTGTTTTTCAAGTAATCGCGTGCCCCGCAACAAAAATTCTTGCTTGGGTCTGTGGTATTTTAAAAGTCTCAGTTCTGAATCGAAATTTAAAAACAAACCTGTTAGTTCAGCCAATGCTTCTGTAAATCCTTCAACCGAAGCCAATTCATAGGAAGAAAGAATTGGCCCTGATTCATCCCGAAAGGCTAGTAATGCTTCTACCTGCATTGGACTTAGAAAGAATAATGATGCAAAATCTGATGCTACAGCATTATTCACCGGAACCGGTGTTTCCTGCAACTGCTCCAGTTCATCCAGTAGCTGCTCTACATCTGCGCTCTCATCATTCTCCAGAACCTGCTCCAATAACATTTGCAACCGGTCCTGTAAATTCTCGTCGACTTGTTGCGCAAGCATTTGTCCGGCACAACAAAAACATATAATTATCAAGATTAACTTTTTCATGGCTGTCTGAAATAGAGTGTGAAAGCAGGAGAAAAACCGAGATATTGATGATGTGAAAATGCTAAGTCAATATGAGCAGCGCCAACGAAAAATCCGACACCAAAACTCCACTCCGGCTGACCGGTCTGTACTCCCGCTCGCAATACCACTTGCTTTAACAATGTATATTGAAGCCCCCAATGAGTAAACCAATTGTATTCCTCGTGAAAACTAATCTGTGAAGTAAAGAGAAACTTGTCCTGAAATTGTTTATGCCAGCCCAACCGGTACCAATAAGGATAACGATTATAAAAATCAGTTGACTTTATTGAAAATGAATACGGATTAAACACGCTCGCCCCAAAGCCGAAACTTTCTGTCCGATATTGAATTCCTAAAGTAAAAGTGAGCATATCGGGCTTTGTTTCGCTTTCAACCATGTGAATTGCAATATAGTCAAACAAAAGGCCAAGAGATATTCGATCTCCAAAACCCTTCGCCAGCCCTAACTCTGCCAGACTTTCCTGGTATGAATTATTTCCAAACTGTCCATATGAGGCGATTAAGCGACTTGAGGCGATTGGCAGAACACAAAAGCCGGACACTGTTGAAAGGTCTTTAAGCAAAAACCTATTTATATAGTTAACTCCAAAACAAAGGCCAGTACCAGAGACAGAAGCGGGATTTAAATTAAAAGCCTCCGATGATGAAAGACTGACACCGGAATTTCCGAGCGCCTGGGCAGAGGCAGGTATAACGAATGCTGTTTGAGAAACTCCGTTGCAAGCAATCAGTAAGATGCATGCCAGGAAGGTGAGTTTTCTGATTGATTGGTTTGTCATAAAAAAAGGGTGTTAACCTCTCGGTCCACCCCACCCTTTTGTCGCATAATCAAGTTACAAAATCTTATTTAAACAAAAAAGTCTATTTGTTGAATATTAATTTGTCTTGAATTTAAATTTCACTTCCGAAAGATCCTGATTCGCTTTTACAATTTTCGATTTCAGGTTTTCCTTGAATTTTACCATTTTCTCTGCCATCTCGGCATCACCTAATGAAATCATTTGTACGGCCAAAATTCCGGCATTTTGTGCACCATTGATAGCAACAGTTGCAACAGGAATTCCCGGAGGCATTTGTGCAATGGCCAACAACGCATCCATACCATCGAGGCTAGCACGGATTGGCACACCAATTACAGGTAGCGGAGTCATCGCTGCAATTACGCCAGGTAAGTGTGCAGCCATCCCTGCACCTGCAATAATCACTTTGATACCGCGGGCCTTTGCACCTTTTGCAAATTTTTCCACTTCTTCAGGCGTACGGTGAGCAGACAATGCGTTGATTTCAAAAGGAATTTCAAATTCGTCCATAATCTTCGCTGCAGCTTCCATCACTCCCAAATCAGAAGTGCTACCCATGATAATACTTACTTTTGGTTCCATTATTTCTATTTTAAAATCATTGTAAACATCCACAAAAACAAGTTGCCGATCCAGAAGTTCAAACTAACTTTTTTATTCCAAATCAACTTCGCAATACAAAACTACGATCATTCATTGAATCCTTCAACTCAAACCGAAAATAATCGACTTTTCTCATTCAATCGAGCGATATTTTTTCGTTACTTTGCAGCTTTTTAAAATTCAGCGACAAAAGGTCGGATTAGAGTGATATTCAGTTAATATTTTACTTGTGTTATCCTGAAAAATTCGGAGAAAGATGAAAAAAATTACCATACTTGATAAAGATTTCGAGCTGTTTATTCCGTATGAAAAAATTCGCTCTGTCATTGAAGAAATGGCAGACCAAATGAACAAAACACTGGAAGGCAAGAATCCGCTCTTCTTATGTATTCTGAATGGTTCATTTATGTTTGCAGCTGAAATTTTTAAGCGAATCTCATTGCTGGATGCTCAAATTTCATTTGTAAAATTAGCTTCTTACGAAGGCACATCAACCACCGGTGCAGTAAAAGAACTAATCGGGTTAAATGAAGATTTAAGCGGACGCACTGTTGTGGTATTGGAAGATATTGTTGATACAGGTATCACAATCGACAAAGTCATCGATCAGCTGAAAGCAATGAATCCGGCTAATTTACAGATTGCAACTTTGTTATTGAAGCCTGATGCTCTAAAGAAAAACGTACAGTTAGATTACGTCGGGTTGGAAATTCCGAACGAGTTTATAGTAGGATACGGCTTAGACTATGACGGACGCGGCCGTAACCTGATTGATATTTTTAAAGTAGTAGAATAATCCCCTAATATTTTTTACAATGTTAAACTTAATTTTATTCGGCCCTCCGGGAGCAGGTAAAGGTACGCAGGCCGAATTTTTGATTGAAACTTTCGGTTTGGTACACTTATCAACCGGAGACTTGTTGCGTAGCGAGATTGCTGCCTCATCA
This sequence comes from Sunxiuqinia sp., assembly GCA_003246935.1. Classification (GTDB taxonomy): domain Bacteria; phylum Bacteroidota; class Bacteroidia; order Bacteroidales; family Prolixibacteraceae; genus Mangrovibacterium. Next base: position 4,521 of record QKCF01000028.1, read on the forward strand.
ACACTTGGCTTAGAGGCAAAACGTTATATGGACAATGGAGAATTAGTTCCGGATAGCGTTGTAATCGGAATGATTAAAAATAAACTGGAAAGTACAAATGGCGCAAAAGGTTTCATTTTCGACGGCTTTCCACGCACAGTTGCTCAGGCAGAAGCGCTGGATCACCTGTTGAATGAAAACAAAACACCTATTTCAGGTATGTTAAGCCTTGAAGTTGACAAGCCTGAATTAGTAGCTCGTTTACTAAACCGCGGAAAAACATCAGGTCGTTCAGACGATCAGGATGAGTCGGTTATCGAAAACCGCATCAATGTTTATAACGAAAAAACATTACCATTAAAAAATTATTATAGCGCTCAAAACAAACAATTCGAGATCAAAGGAATGGGTACAATTGAAGAAATTGCAACTCGTTTGTCTGACGTTGTTAAGTCGCTGTAATTAACTTACTTTATAAAAGGGCGAATGTAATCCTGCATTCGTCTTTTTTTGTATATTTTGAAATTCATCTCTATTTTTAGATCAAATGGCCGAAAATAATTTTGTTGACTTCGTAAAAATCTTTTGTCGCTCGGGTAATGGCGGCTCTGGTTCTGCACACCTCCGCCGTGAAAAATACATCCCCAAGGGAGGCCCGGATGGTGGTGATGGTGGACGCGGTGGCCACGTAATTGTTAAAGGGAATGCCCAAATGTGGACCTTGCTGCACTTACGTTATCAACGTCATATTTTTGCCGGCCATGGTGAATCTGGCAGCAAACAATGCAGTACCGGTGCCGATGGCCAAGATATCACAATTGAAGTTCCACTTGGCACTGTCGCCAAAGATGATGAAACCGGCGAAATTCTTTTCGAAATTACGCACGACGGAGAAGAACACATCATCGTGCAAGGTGGCCGCGGTGGCTTGGGCAACACACACTTCAAATCGCCAACCAACCAAACGCCCCGATACGCTCAACCTGGAGAACACGGCGTAGAAGGCTGGAAGGTTCTGGAATTAAAAGTTTTGGCTGATGTTGGTTTAGTCGGTTTTCCAAGTGCCGGAAAATCAACGTTGTTGTCTGTTGTATCGGCTGCAAAACCCAAAATTGGCGACTATCCGTTTACTACATTAACACCCAACCTTGGAATCGTTTCTTACCGGGACAACCAGTCGTTCATTATGGCCGATATTCCAGGAATTATTGAAGGCGCTCACCAGGGAAAAGGATTAGGACTACGTTTTCTCCGCCATATCGAACGTAACTCGATGTTATTATTTATGGTTCCGGCTGATAGCAAAGACCACCGTAAAGAATATTTCATTCTTTTAAGTGAGTTGGAAAAATATAACCCTGAGCTTTTAGATAAAGACCGTTTTTTGGTTATTAGTAAGTCTGACTTTTTGGATGAGGAATTGAAAAAAGAAATCAGCAACGAATTTCATGATATTCCCCACGAGTTTATATCATCCGTAACAAACTCAGGAATCGTTAAATTGAAGGATACAATCTGGAAAATTTTGAATAAACCACAGTAAGCCTATGCAGAGCATTATCGACATTGACAAATCCATTTTTTTCTTTTTCAATGGCATGCATTCTCCCTTTTGGGATGTCATAATGGCTCTTTTTACGCGAACTGAATATTGGTTAATCATTTACGCAGTTCTCATCTATTACATCATAAAACGTTACAAGCTAAAAGCTGTAATTATTTTAATTGCGGTTGCGCTTTCGATCGTTGTAGCTGATCAGTTTTCTGGCATAATTAAAGACACTGTACAACGCCTCAGACCAACTCATGATCCGACAATGCAAGGCTTAGTTCACAACGTGCTAAGCAGAGGTGGAATGTACAGTTACTTTTCCGCTCACGCTTCAAACACCTTTGCAGTTGCCACATTATTATCGCTGATTTTAAAAAACAGAAATTTCAATATCCTGATTTTTTGTTGGGCCGCGGTAGTTAGCTATACACGACTCTATTTAGGCGTACACTTCCCCTTCGACATTCTTACAGGGATCTTGTTTGGAATGTTGCTTGGCTGGGGAATGTACAAGGTGCTTATTTTCTTCGACAAACGGCTTTTCATGCTGGGACTTCCGATGGTTAGCGACGCTAAACTTAGATCTAAAGATTTGCGCTACATCCTCCTATTTTTCTTTGTATTTATTCTTTCAACCTTGATAGTAGTGAACAGGCTGCAACATTTTAACTGGATTCAGTTATGAATGAAAGACTGAAAATTTACGAAAATTGCTTACATGAATATGAACTGTTTCTAAAACAGAGTAAACGAAAACAAAAACGCTATTTTATTTTCCGGCTCGCATCTTTCTCAGCTATAATTCTATCATTCATCTTTTTCAACTTAGAACTGGCGGCATGCTTGGGATTAATTTCATTTGCCGTATTTCTTTGGGTAGTTCGAAAAAGTATTACTGAAGAACGCGAAGAACTTCAACTCAATCGACTTATCTCGATTAACCAAGATGAAATTAAAGCATTAAAAGGTTCGTTTAATCATTTCGATTCTGGAGATGAGTTTATTAACACGGAGCATCACTACACCTTCGATCTGGATGTCTTTGGCAAAGGAAGCTTATTCCAGTCTTTGAACCGAACGACAACACCATTGGGTCGAAAAAAGCTGGCCAACTCTCTGGGCTCATCAGAAATCCGGATAAAGCAGCTAAGTAACCGTCAACAAGCGATTGCAGAACTAGAGAAGGATTTGAAATGGCGTCAACAATTCTCGGCACAAGGAGATTTGAACAATGAAAAGGATTTAAATTTACTCAACCAATTTTCAGATGAAGACCACTTAAGAAATTCAAACCGGATTAAATATACAATCACTATCATTCCAATTATTACAGTTATTTCCCTGATTTCGGTCTTCACCGGGCTTGTCAATTGGTCGATATTACTTTTACTCGCAGCGACTAACATTTCAATACTCACATTAAGCAAAAAAACTATTGACAGATATTATATGCATTTTGGCAATCAAACCAAAATACTGCAGAAATACCAAGCCTTGCTTAACTTAATCGAAAAACGCAATTTTGAGTCAACTGATTTGATCGACCTTAAACAGAAACTGAATTTTGAATCACAATCAGCATCTCAAATCATAAAACAACTACAAGTCTGCTTAAATCGGTTTGATTATAGAGCAAATCTTTTGTTTATCGTCTTTGCCGATCCGCTTTTTCTTTGGGATCTAATTTACGTGTATAGGCTCAACAAGTGGCATCTCAAATACCATCTGGAATTAAAAAAGTGGTTTGATGTAATAGCAACGATTGATGCCCTTTCAAGCCTAGCTAACTTCAACTACAATCATCCTGATTTTGCTGTACCAGCATTCACTGATGATAGTTTCTGCCTGGATGGACAAAATATGGCACACCCTTTAATCAACGAAAATACTCGCATCGGAAACGATTTTTCAATGACAGAAAAAGGACAAATAATAATCCTCACTGGAGCAAATATGGCCGGTAAAAGTACCTTTCTGCGAACAATCGGGATCAATATGATATTAGCGATGAATGGATGCCGTTGTTGTGCCGACTCTTTCAAATTAAAGCCTGTCCATCTTTTCTCCAACATGCGGACTACGGATAACCTAATGAAAGCGGAATCATATTTCCATGCTGAGCTTCTTCGACTTCAAGCTATACTTAACCAAGTAAAGAGTGGTATTACAACCTTTGTCCTGATAGACGAAATGTTGAAGGGAACAAACTCAGATGACAAGCTGGAAGGCTCAAAAGTGCTTACTCGCCAACTTGTTAAACTAATGACTAACGGAATCATCTCGACCCATGATCTTAAATTAACCGAATTAGAAAACGAATTCCCTTCAAATATTCTCCCGCTTTGTTTCGAGATCACCATTGAAGACGACAATCTGGTATTCGACTATAAGCTAAGAAATGGCGTCACCAGAACTATGAACGCTATTTTCCTGATGAAAAAGATGGGGATTACAGGCGAATAAACATCTTTCTATTTCTCGTTTTGTTCAATCAACTTATATTTGTTCGACATAAAAGATCCAAACAAAAGTAAGATGAATCAAAACAATTATCTGGTCATTATGGCCGGAGGTATCGGGAGCCGCTTTTGGCCCGTAAGCACTGCGCAAAAACCAAAGCAATTTCTCGATATGCTAGGAACCGGCAGAACCTTGTTCCAACATACAGTTGATCGTTTCAAAGCTATTTGTCCTCCCGAAAACATATTAGTTGTTACATCTGAAAGCTATACAAGATTAGTAAAAGAACAATGCCCAGAATTAGTTAACGCTAATATTTTGGCCGAACCATGTATGCGAAATACAGCGCCTTGTATTGCTTACGCTTCTTATAAAATTAAAAAGTTGAATCCAAATGCAAACATCGTCGTTAGTCCGGCAGACCATCTAATCGAAGACATTGATATTTTTCAGAAAGAAGTAGAAAAGGGCCTTGAATTCACCGCTAACAACGATGCAATTTTAACCTTGGGCATTTCACCGACCAAACCGGAAACTGGCTATGGTTATATTGAAACAACAGATAAAGATGCAGATATTGCAAAAGTTGAAGCGTTCAAAGAAAAGCCCAATTTAGCTAAGGCTCAAGAATATTTATCGCAAGGAGGTTATTATTGGAACGCTGGAATATTCTTTTGGTCATTGCCTACCATTATCAATGCATTCGAAAAATATAATCCCAAACTTGCTGCAACCTTTCAGAATGATTTTGACAAGCTTTATACAAAGGATGAGACAGCATTTATACAAGAGGAATTCCCGAAATGTGAAAGTATTTCGATCGACTATAGTGTCATGGAGAAGGCAGACAATCTCTTCGTCCAAAAAGCAACATTCTCCTGGTCCGATCTGGGCACTTGGGGATCGCTATGGGAAAAGTCAGAAAAAAATGAATTGGGGAACACCACAAATACGCAGAAAACGAACTTCTACGAAAGCCGCAACAACCTAATCCACACGAACTCTATAAAAAAAGTTATTGTTCAGGGTTTAGATGATTACATTGTTGTTGAAGCCAATGGTACGTTGCTTATCTGTAAAAAGCAGGAAGAACAACGGATAAAAGAATTTTTAAAGGATATGGAAGGATAAAATATACTCTCGAAGATGACTCGAAGATCAATAACCTGTTTACTTCCCAATCCTCGTTATTACAAATACCTATCGATCGCATGGGGCATGATAATTCTAATATTATGCCTTATGCCTTCCAATGACCTTCCTAAAGCTGATAATATCCCTCACCTGGATAAAATAGTCCATTTCTCACTTTACTTCATATGGGCTGTCCTGTTATTATCCACCAGCGATAGATACAGCTGGAATCTACGCCCCTTCATTCTAATCCTACTCATGCTCCTATTTAGCTTTTTTATCGAGATACTGCAACTAATACTTCCTTTAGGACGATCATTCTCCTTACTCGATTTAACGGCTAATTTCGCGGGATTAGCTGCGGGATGGATATTCACTTTAAAGCAAATGATATTGCAGTAAGTGCTATTTTCTTTGTAAAAGAATTAGCCTGATTTAATAACGAGATACATCTGCACCCTGCTCTTCACTTTATTTAAAAGCATCACAAAAAAGTCGTTTAAAAATAGCGTACTCGTTGTTGTATGATGTTTAGATTGCAGAGAAGCCGAAGATAGTAAAACTATCCTTAGGGAAAGTTAGGGTCAATAAAAAACCCGTTGCTCCGAGGAACAACGGGTTTAAAAAGAGGGCGACGACCTACTCTCCCACATAAATGCAGTACCATCGGCGCTGGCGGGCTTAACTTCTCTGTTCGGAATGGGAAGAGGTGGAACCCCGCCGCTATAATCACCTAAATTCTTGGCTTTGGTT
>QKCF01000082.1 GCA_003246935.1 Sunxiuqinia sp.
TTTACTTCAAATCTGATTTTCCTGGCACTGATATCTTCTTTATTTTTGCAAAAATGAGATCAGCCATTTGTGAAATGTACGTATGATTTTGTGCTATAATTTCTTGTATTATATAAGAACGTGGAGGTTGTGCCGGGTAGAGGTGATTTGTAATTTATTTCATTATAATGAGACCGGAAGGCATCTATTCTAAATGTTTTGGAGTGTGTTGCACACGCGGACAGTTACTATGTGGTTCTTCGCTGAATTATCAGAATGGGAAAGATACTTCTGGGGGATGCCTGGGAAGAAGCAAATTGGAGCTATTTGGGATAACTCTCATTGACCAGATATGTGTTAACGAATTTTAGTTGCACAAATCATTACCCATACTTGTTCTAATGAAAGCTTAAAGATTCTTTTAATGCAAAATTCATGGATATTCCGAATTTGAAAGCGTATATAGTATAGGTGACACTTCTGACGCTTGTAATACATATTTTATTAGGAAAAGTTTCTTATTACATATTTCCCGTCAAAATAAATTTGTGGATAGATTATTTGGGGTATAGTGGTATAGTTTAGATATGCTGGGGCTAGCTTTTCAAATGCAGAAGTCAGGCATAAAGCAGGCATTTTATGGCGGCGGATTAATATTTATTTACATTTCTTTATCAAGAAAGTGCGACAAAAGTGCGACACCAAAAACAAAAAAAGCCCACGATTGTATTCGTAAGCTTTTGATTTTCAATTGTCGGGATGACAAGATTTGAACTTGCGACCCCTCGCCCCCCAGACGAGTGCGCTACCAGGCTGCGCTACATCCCGATTGAAGTGCTGCGAAAATAAACATTCCGAACATTACTTCAAAATAAAAAATGGAATAAGATGATCAGAATAGATCATCGGCCGAATCTATGGAATATTAAATATTATTGAAGATCTGAATGTTGAAATTAGCGACCTTAAGTGTATTTTTGTGTAAAATTTTAAAGTTTAAAACATGTTCAAGTCATTAGATCTAAGCGGAAGCGAAAAATCAAATACAAATTCAACAGAAGGAGCTGAAAAAGTAAAATGTCTGATTGTGGGTTCGGGACCTGCAGGTTACACCGCAGCAATTTATGCAGCACGCGCAAACTTAAGTCCGATAATGTATGAAGGCTTGCAGCCCGGAGGACAGTTGACAACAACGACCGAAGTAGAGAACTTTCCAGGTTATCCTGAAGGTATCACAGGTCCGGCAATGATGGAGGATTTGAAAAAGCAAGCAGAGCGCTTCGGAACTGATATTCGGTTTGGCTTGGCTACAAAAGTTGATTTTTCAGGCGAGATTCACAAAGTTTGGATTGATGACAAAAAATTGATTGAAGCAGAGACGGTGATTTTAGCCACTGGCGCAACAGCTAAATATCTGGGGTTGGAAGATGAACAGAAATATGCCGGAGGTGGGGTTTCGGCTTGTGCGACTTGTGACGGCTTCTTTTATCGCGGAAAAGATGTTGCGGTAGTCGGAGGAGGTGATACTGCGGCTGAAGAAGCTATGTATCTTGCTGGTCTTTGTAATAAAGTATACTTGATTGTTCGCCGTGATGAACTACGCGCTTCAAAAGTGATGGCAGATCGTGTGATGAAAACTCCGAATGTCGAAATCCTTTGGAAACATCAAACAAAAGGTCTCTATGGAAATGGTGTTGTTGAAGGTGCTGTATTAGCGAAAAACAAAGGTGAAGCCAACGAAGAAGAAGTGAAAATCAAGATTGATGGTTTCTTTTTGGCTATTGGTCATAAACCAAATTCAGATTTTGTTGGAGAATATTTGGATTTAGATGAAGTTGGTTATATCAAAACAGTTCCGGGAACTTCAAAAACAAATGTGCCTGGCGTATTTGCTTGTGGCGATGTTCAGGATTCTCATTACCGACAAGCAGTAACAGCTGCTGGTTCAGGATGTATGGCTGCTATCGATGCAGAACGTTATTTGTCTGAAAAACATTCGTAATTAGACGAAATATCAAACAAAAAACCCTTCGGAAATTCCGAAGGGTTTTTTTATATCAGTTGAAATGATCTCCCGACTATAAGTGACCCATTGCCTGGATCTCTTCACCGCTGTATTTTCCGGCAGCTAATTTATCACGTACTTCAGCAAAAGCTTTAATAGTGTAAGCTACATCTTCCAAACTGTGAGTTGCAGTTGGGATCAGACGCAAAATAATTTCGCCTTTTGGAATTACCGGATAAACAACAACAGAACAGAAAATTTGGTAGTTTTCACGCAAGTCAACAACAACGTTAGTTGCTTCAACAACTCCCCCTTTCATATAAACAGGAGTTACAGGAGTGTTTGTGCGGCCAAGGTCGAAACCTTCAGCTTTCAAACCACTTTGCAATGCGTTAACGATAGTCCACAATTTTTCGCGCAGTTCAGGACTGTTTTTCAGCAATTCCAAACGTTTTTGAGCACCGATTACCAATGGCATTGGTAATGATTTTGCGAAAGTTTGAGAACGCATGTTGTAGCGAAGGTAGTTAACAACTTCACGTTTACTTGCGACGAATGCACCAATTGATGCCATCGATTTTGCGAAAGTACAGAACAAGATATCTACTTCGTCTTGTACGTGGAAGTGCTCTGGAGAACCAGCACCTGTAGCACCCATTGTTCCGAAACCATGAGCATCGTCAACCAACAAGCGGAAGTTGAAGTCTTTTTTCAGTGCAGCAATTTCATCCAATTTACCAAGGTCACCAGACAT
>QKCF01000211.1 GCA_003246935.1 Sunxiuqinia sp.
GTGGTAAATATAAATTGCTCACTTCTTGTGACATCAAATAATTCTAAGTTAGGAATAGCTTCTGTTTAATCAGGAAAAACTGTAATGAACAGAGAGAAAGCCAGAAAATTGTCACTGCAGTCAACCAATTTGATGTATTTAGCGATCTGGTTGTTTTTAAGTGCAATTTTTAGTTTTTTAGAGTGAATGACAACGTTTTTTAATCACCCCGCAACTGCCTGCAATTTTAGCTGATTCGTCCTTGATAGCGATTTTCATCTATTCGAATTTAGATAGCTTAATTTTGTTTGCCCCAATTTCCCAACAGGCGCACAAGACTCTTCGGAAGGCAACTAACGAGAAAGAAGGAAGAGCGTGTAGCGATTGCTAAAACTTTGATTTATACTACATCGTATTACTTGCTAGACCCAAAAATTAGCAGTGATAATATCAGACTCCGAGTCCTAAACGATTTTATTTCGAATGCTTTAATACTATGATTCATACTGATAATTAATTCTATTGAATAGGTTTTCAAAAATTATACTGTTGTTGCTAACAATTTCTGTATGAATGATGCTAGAACTAATAAGAATTTAACGGGATATAAAGAAGTAAGTATTAGTGTACCTGTTGCTGAAAATGTTCGTCTAAATGTCATTAGTTTCACCCCCCTAAAGCCCAAATTAAGTATTCCTGTTATCCTCGTAACCGGATTAGGAAGTATAATGGAAAGCTTTCAGGAAATGATATCATACCTCGCGGCCCAAATGCCTTTGATTTTTATAGAAACAAGGGAAAAGAGATCTTCACAAATCGAAGGGGAAACGTCCTTTAGTATAGAAACACAAAGCCAGGATTTGAACAGAATCATTGATTATTTCAGGTTTGAAAGCAATGCCTATTTCTTGATGGGGTATTCATACGGAGCAACTATAGTTGCGCACAGTTACCATATAATCGAGAATAAGCCTGCAGGAATTATTCTTCTTGAACCAAGTCCGGAATTTCATTATCCTAAATGGAGCTTAGTGGTTATCAAATACTTTGGTTGTACATTGTACTTTATCTTAAAACCATTTACAAAATGGTACCTAGGGCATTTCTACATAAACCAAAAGGAAGATAAACAGATGGCTATCATTTCCTCAAAATCACTCGACAATGCTGATCCCCAAAAACTCAGAAGAGCTATCCTTGATATTGCGAGATATAAAGCTTGGGATAATCTGAAAGCGATCCGTTGTAAATCGTTAGTAGTTGGAACCTCGAAAGATGGACTTCACAACAAAGAGGATATCGAAAAAATAGTTCAGTTACTTGGGAACTCCGAGTATATTGACATGGAAACAAACATGCGGACTCACAGTAGCGAGATGGGGGAAATTGCATACCATTTCTTTCAGAACTTGAAACAAGGTATCACCGCAGAATAATCTGCTCTTATAGCTTGCCTAACTTAGTCTTTATTTCTCATAAATTTTCGGAGTAGAACAGGTAGTAGAAAAAGATCACAACATAGAGCCGAAACTATAATAGTCGAGAACAAAACTCCCTGAGCAAAAATACCTGTTAGCTCAGAGCGAAATAGCACAAGAAAGCCTAATAGTAATATCAAAGAGGTAATAACAATGGCCTTACCTGTCTTTGTGAAGGTAATACGAATTGCCTCCCCTATTTTATTGGACTGTCGGTATTCGATTTGAAATCGGCTTAAGAAATGAATTGTATTATCTACCGCAACGACAAAACCGATGGTGAATACCACAGCTGTAGATGCGTTAAATATTAGCCCGGTGAATCCCAATACTCCACCGGCTATAACCAGCGGGATTATATTGGGAACTAATGATACGATTAGCAATTTAATATTTCGGTAAAGGAAAGCCATTAATACGCTCACCATAGCAAAAGCAAATAATAAACTTAACATCATGTTGCTTTTAAGCGTATTATTGCTCTTATCCGAGAGGTATGAGATTCCCGTCAGCCTAAAATTCACAGTTTCGGGATTAAGATTATCAGCGATCCATTTCAAGATCCGAACATTTATGTGTTCCATTTGTTGGGAGCCAATATCCGGCAACTGCGCCGAAATAATCCCAATGTGATTTTCGTTGTCTGCAATCCTGTAAAACTGATTATTTTTAGAACTAAAATATTTGTCGAGCCTATTAATTTCTGATTTGGTTTCGGGTAAACGATATGCACCTGCCATTCCTTGATGATAGGCTCTGTTCATTGTCTTGTAAAAAGAAGCTGGTGAGAACACGGTACCGATCTCCGGAATAGACTTCAAATAATTATGCAACTTATTTATTTCCGCGAGTACCTCTGGTTCATTAACTTTCCGCCCTCCCTTGGGTAGAACTGCCAATTTCAGAGATCTTACTCCTGAAAGATGGTTCTCAAAAAAAAGCAGGTCCTGGCTTATCTTCGAATGCGCCGAAAAATTCTTGATAACTTGATAATTCTCGTTTACTCTTGATATCCCAAACAATGAAAAGATCACAAACAAACCCGTGATAAAAAGAATTCTATTCCCATGGAAATCAGTCATCCGGTCAACCTTATCGAACAAAACGTCCCAGTTCCGTGCACTTGTCTTTTGCAATGTGAATCTGTTAGGATTAATCCGTGTTAAAACAGCAGGAACAAATAGAATGGTTATTAACAAAGTCAACATAACACCTATTCCCGCTTCGACACCAAAATCCCGGATTGGAACGACTTTAGAACTCAGCAACGAAAAAAAGCCAATTGCCGTGGTCAGCGAAGTTATTGACATGGGCACTATTAGTTCCCTAAATGAAACATGAATAGCCTCATATCTTGTTGTTTTCACTTTCAAGTAGTGATGATATTTTGTCAAAAAATGAATGACGTCCGAGATCCCCACTACCATTATAATCGTTGGGAAAATAGTGCTCAGCAGATTGATATTCCGGTTAAAGAAAACGATACCGCCCAAAAAGATTATCATAGAAGCGATAACAGTCACTCCCGGAATAAGTACTCCGACTAGAGATCGGAATATAAAAATGAGAGAAATCACGATTATCAGAAAGCAAATGATCGAGTTAATAGTCAGCTCCTTCCCGATCATCCTGATGTGTGTAATCTCAGAATTCACATTTCCAGCCAGGTGGATTTCACCAAAAGATGAATGAGAAATTAAAGAATCTAACGATGTAATTAAACGATCCTGTAACTCGACACTCAAATTCTTTTTTGCATGAACAACAACCGAAACAGCCATTAAATCCCTTGACACCAACCAATCTAACACCCGATCATCCTTGCTAATTTTTACGCTGTCGCGAATATATTGGGAAGGATCTCCGATGTGAATAAACGGGAAGGACATCGGTCCTAGGGGACTCTTCGCAAAATCGCTCAATGTCGCAATTGAATAGGCCCTGTCTACCGAATCCAACTGATCGCATTCATTGGTGAAGGTCTTCAACTCGGATAGAAATTCCTGATTGAAAATGGAAGGTGATTGCCGGATACCTACCAACAACATTTCATTTTCAAAGTCTAATTCCTTTTCCAGTGATTCAAAGAACAAGAGATCCGGATCATCTTTGTCGAGAAAATCACGAAAGTTAAATTCAGTCTTTATCTGAGGGATGTAGGACGCGAAAAAGAGCAGTACTCCGCCGAGACAAATTAATATTAACCTATGGTGTTTAGTTATCAGCATTCATCAACAAATTATAAAAAGGCAATATCAATATAGGGCTTCCTATTGTTCTGTTCTATTTCTGTTCGCGTTTTATCATTATCGTAGTACAGGTAGACGTTGGATTCAACTGACTGGTAAAAAAAGTCATTGGTGGCATCTAACAGTTGGTCATTCTTATAACTTCCCAACACGATCAAATTAAATTCTTTCTGTTTGTATTCGTTATATACTTTACGCAGCAAGGCATTAAAAACCCTTGGATCCCTGTTCTTTATAGACACATCGGTTATATAGATAGCTTTAAACGCTTGTCCGGGGTACGGCAGGCGAGGTAATTTGAGCAATGGAGCAATCAAATTATATCCATTTTTGATGAGCCTGAATTTTCTGCTGTATTTTAGAATCCTGATTTGTTTGAATGAACTGCAGTCCCAAGCTGCGCAAACCCCAATAACCTGGCTATTTCGTTCAACCACGTAGTAATTACTGATTGAAAAATCCGGACGTTCTCGGATGTTCATTTGAAAGCTAACATCGCTAATATCGGGAGCAAAAAGCCTGTTTGAGAATTCATCTTTTAACAACGAAATAATCGTGCCGATATCCTTGCCTGTAGCTTTCCGAACTACTTCTTTACTTTCCCTTTTTTTTGTGGTAATGATAATATTTCGAACGTCATACTCAGATAAAAGTGACGACTTTGGCATATAAGGATATTTCTTCGATTGCCAGCCGATGTATCTTTCTGCATTCTTATTGCCTTTCATGATCACAGCATAACCAGGAAGCGACTTATCCAACACCTCCTCAAAAAACATTCGGTGCGCCCGCAATAAAAATCCTCTCCCCCGGTATTCTTTATCCACAAATATATTGGAGAGGTGATAAACCTCTTGGGCCGTGGAGTTAAACATTCCAATATGGTATCCGACCAAACCAAAACCAATTAGCCGATCGCCAATAAACAGACCAATGTACTTTGCAGGTTTGTATTTCAAATTGGCCATAATGAAAATATCAGGTTGCCTGTCAAAACAAATAGACAAGTCTCCTGATTCAATTGGAGATGCTTTTAATAGCTCCAACATCTTCTCGTTATCTTCCGGAGTTAAAAGTCTTGTGGAATATGCAGATTTGAATTCACTCATTATTGCCATTTAGATTTCTTCGGATTTATGAATACTTAGAGGAACAAGCTTGTAAAATGGATACCTATCTGTTTTCATCAATTCATCTCCGAATTTGAAATCGGGGACAAACTTCCTTTTCAAATTTTGAGGTATTGAATGCACCTTGTGGATATATCTCGTGCTGATACGTCCGCCGGGTAAAGCTCTCTGGTAAATCAGGTTTAATAATTCGGCGAATTCTTCATGACTCATCCAATCGCCAATGTTCGACAAATGAAACTTATTGTATGCATCATCGGGGCTGCTTTTTAAAATTGTAGCTATCGATCCTGTTTTAAATTCGAGTTTCGAATGACCCTCTCGTACTTTTTGGTAACCTTCTGCACTCAAATACTCAGGCAAAGCCTTGAGATAAAGCACCTGATTGAAAAATGTATATTGGAAAAAATAGTTCACAGAAGTTAATGTAGAACAACAAAAATCCCTGAATTTATCAAAGAAAAACTCTGCCATGTTATTCTCCCCTTCATTAATCATTCCTTGCTCCGAGATACCTTTGTTTTTGTATATCGCCGGATGGAAAGCCACACGAAACAAACACTTAAGCATTGTAGTTCTAATTTTTTGATCAAACAATTGGTATTGCTCTTGAATCGTGTCACATTCCAATAGCTTTCGGAGATTTTTCTTTCCGATTAATGCTACTGCAATTCCATTAAACCGTTGGATATATCTCTCGAATCGAGCTGAATTAATGCAGCCGAACTGAACAGCGTCGTTGTTTTTTCCCCAGAACCCCCTATCAAATTCACTTAGTCCGTCAGATAAACTCTTGTATAAGCTTTGCCGTTTATCCGGACTCATTTGCATGTAACCTAAAAAACCAGCAGCCTCTTGTGGTTCCAGTTTTAAGATAGCAGCGAGTTTCAATCTGGCCAAAGCACTCTGATTTGGGGACACATCAACTGATGTAATTGAGACACCATCAACAGCCAGGAGGTTTAGCGGCACTTCCCCGCCACTGGTTATGCACAACAGTTTATCCGAAGGTCCCAAATTCATGGCTCTGTGCTCGGTTAGCGCATCTTCTTGCGCGATTCCAAAGTCGAAAAGATTTACCATGCTACAATCTTTTAACGGTGACCGCTTCTCTCATTTGATCAAAGAAATTATACTTCAACGCTAACTGAGTTACTTTTCGAACGCCATCAATCGTTATCTTTCCTTTCAAGTTACAATCAATCGGTTCCAGCCCATTTAGAATTCCTTCAGCCGCACAGCAGAATACTGTTCCTTTGGGAGTGTGGGAGCTAATAATAAAATCATCTTCGTTTGGCAGTTGAATGTAAGATGCGAAATTCAACGAAACGACATTAGCCATCTCGTAAACTTCCTCTGCAACAGCTCTTGGGATTGATAAATCAGAGATCAAAACTTCCGTTTGACGGCAAATGTGGTGCGGGTAAATAATCGGCACATTCGAGTTCGATGCAACCACAATCACGTTACACTTTTTCAGATATGACAAGTCGTCTACAACCTTAACTTGAATCTGATTAATATTCTGGCAGTCATTTTGAATCGTAGAATAAGTCTCATTCATCCTCCGTGTATTTCGGCCAAACAAGTAAAGCTGCTCAAACTCGATTTCCGATTCCACAAACAACCGGCTTAACACCGAACCTATATTTCCTGACGCTCCAACTACCCCCAGTATTTTGGGTTCATCCATCCAGGAACGATTCATGATTTCATTTTTTAATCGGTGGAATCCAGAAGCAGCGGTTAACGTATTTCCGGTAACAATCCTTGTATTTTTCGATTCCACTAGTGAAAGTCCGTTATTGGAAATAATAGATGTAAAGGCGCCTAAACTTACCGTTTGGATCCCCTGTTTTTCAGCCAGATTTACCGCATCCTGAATCCATTCGATAATTTCACCTTGCCGGCTCTGTCGTTTTCGCTTTTCGAGTTCGGCCGAATCGATGGGCAATGCAATAAAACTAAAGTGCACTCGCCCATGTAAAATATTCTTAGAGAATAGTACAAACGGCTTACCCTGCATCATCGTTTGAAATCGGTTAACAAGAATACGTAAACCAGTGTCTGAAGCTTGGCATAAGTCTCTGTCGAATGCGCGCAACTCAGAAATTGGATATACGAAATGGGCAATAATACCAACCTTCACGGCTCTCGCTTCGGCTTTCTCAATACCTGTATACATGAAGTTTTCTTCGGGCAAGCTACCCCGGTTATCCTCGAATGGATCATTATCCATGAACGGTTTAAAAAGCTCGTAAATCTCGTTATTTGCAATTTTTTCACAGAGATCATCAAAGGCATTGATAAGTTTTTCAATCTCACCTTCAGTAATGTACACAGAAGGCTCGACCCTGATAACATTCGGAGATGAAATGGATGGTAACAGCCGAATGTTGTGTTTCAGTAGTATATAAGCTGAAAAGAACAGTCCGAGGTAACGTTCATTATAGAAGCAACGAAGGAAAACTTCATCGCTTTGGGAAAAGTCTTTTATTTGAATACCTCTCATCAAGCCTCGTCCCGTAATTTTACCAATAATCTGTGGGTACCTAGCCTTTAATTTTTCAAGTCCGGCACCTATTATTTCTCCCTTTTCTTTCGCTTTTTTGTCGACTTCCTCCTCTTCTATAATTGAAAGTGTTTCAATTGCGACTTTTGCGGCCAATCCGCCATTCGCGAAAGTCGAGCTATAATATTCCGGGAAACTTTTAACGTAACGGTGCTTTTCGATTAGTACTGCCGATATCTTTTCGATGTTTCCACCAAGTGCCTTTGCAAACAGGTAATAATTCGCATTGACTCCCATCGAAGCAATAAATGAACCCGAACGTCCAAGGCCACATTGAATCTCATCCATGATCAACGGGAAATCATATTCTGCCAATTTATTCAGGATCTTCGAATCTACTACACGAATTCCGCCTTCACCAAGTACGGGCTCCGCAATGGCTCCAATAATACTCGAAATGTGAAACGATTCAGTTTGGTACGAATTTTCCTTCCAGACCACCTTTTTCAACTTGATCTTACTGTTATCAACAGCATCTTCTATTTGTGCCTCGAAATTGTCAATTTTATCGTCGATGAATATGGATTTAAGGGCCGTAAGGTTACCGAACCGCTCTCTTTTTTTATTGTTTCCAAGCAACGCTCTTGCACCAGTACTGTGACCATGAAATGCAGTTTTCAAGCTGATAATAAATACGGCACTCGATCTGAGAATTTCTGTATTCTCTTGCCAAATTTCTTTCACCAGATCTCCTGCGCCCAATCCATACATCTCATACTGATCACCTTTCAATTTGTCAAATGCCCTTCTCCACTCTTCCATGGCATGATGAATTGCTATCTCTACCGCCTCAGAACCAGTTGATCCGAACACAACGTTGTAATCTTTCTTAGTGAGCTTTCCGACCATTAAGTTCAACTTCTCAGCCAATTTACCGGCATAATGCTGTATACTTCCCTGATCTGAAATCGCCACTTCATCATTTAGCAGAAAGTCGATTGCGACCTTCTTGATACGTTCATTGTTATGTCCCAAAAGATTGGTCCCAAAACCTCCGGTGAAATCCAGTATTTCTAACTCCTGTCCATTCAATATGGTGTAAAGGGAGTCTTTTTTCGACTTGTGATAGGTATAGTCGATTGAAAGGGCTGCCAGCATCTTTCCATAGTACGAATTGTGGTGATGAGAAAACAAACTTTCCAGACTTTCAATACTCTCAATCTCACAAACACTCCGGGACGATGCTCCCAAAGGATTAATCAAGTCCGCAATTTCATCTTTATAGAAAGTACCTATCTTATAGGTGGATACATTGCCTTTGACCGTAGTTGGAACTTTAGAATTTATGACTAAAAACCGGACAATTGAACGATGACGGAATTCGAATCGCTCAAGCTTGTTCATCAAATGGTTGTTAACTTCAGTTATAATCCCTGCGTATTTTCGGATTATAACAGGGCTGGATACAACACCTTGACCCAAATTATCGAGCTGAATAAACAACATAGTTGCAAGACCAGGCACACCTTTTACCGGGAAAAACTCAATGTGATCAATTTGTGACAGCAAGTCTTCGTAATAAGCCTGTAATCGCTTAACCGGTATTTTAACGCCAAATCCATCTTTTATAAAGTCTATTTTATCTCGCCCAACATAGCAAATTGAATTTTCACTGTCCAATTCCACTATATCTCCGGTATTATAGAATCTGGGAAACTGATCTGAATGATAACTCCCTTCAACCAGCGATTTCATTCCAAATTTACTGTGTACATGAAGTTCGTAAAGATTATGCTCCCCGATTAAGCGCTTTAATCCAATTTTTACTCCAGGCAACGGAGCTCCAAGTGATTCAATCGCTTTGCTGCTTTCAGGTGTCGCAACCAAAGAGCTCAACACCTGTTGTGTTTCCGTAGTTCCAAATGCATTATTCATCTTTAACCCAAATGCTGACTCTATTTCTTCAACAGTGGTTTGATCCATAGGTGCACCACTTGAAACCAAGCTTTTAAAGGAACGATGTAACACACTTTTTAATTCGGGAAAGCAACGCATTAACTCCAATAACAGGTTGTAAATTGAAGGCCCTCCAGTTATATGTTCCGGTCTCATTCTCATCAACAGATACCTGACTGTTTCCGGCTTCTCAAGAAACCACTCTGTATTGACGATACAAATTGGATTACCCGTCCATAGCGCATTGAAAAATGTTCGTATCCCAATTGTGTGGCTAAACATCGGAGTAAAACACCTACCGCCCAATATATCCTTATTAAATAAGCCAGCCTGCTCCCAACTTAGACAGTTGAACACATACGCCCCCTGGCAATATTCTATGAGTTTTGATTTACCCGTAGAGCCGGATGTCGTTATTAACAGACCTGCTGTTTGTAAAGATGTTTGATGTGTTATTTTCTGGTATAGCTCGTCATGAGAATATTCAATTTCAGGGGAAGTTGAAAACAAGTACTCTCGGATTCTGAATTCCGTGAAGATATCGTGACAGACCAATTTCCTGGTTGATGAAATCTGCTTAATTTTACGGATGACATCTTTTTCATAATCATGATAGTGCAGCGAATTTATGTCGGTTTCTGGTAGCAAAGCTGTATAACAATTACTTTTTTCAAGCCATTCCATCAATTCTTCTATCTCAATGAATAATGGCAGCAGCACCCTCACACCATAAGATGAAAGTGCAGCAAACATCAACGCGGTGTAGAGTTCATTACTTCCCGAAATTGAAGCTAATAGTACGGTTTCTCCTGGTTCGATTCCTTTCTGTGCGAATTCTTTGTATAGCGAATAGATAATATATCGAAAATGTTTCAAAGATATTTCGACAAATTGAGGGCCATCGTGACTTAATATTATTGATGATTCTTCATCGCGAGAATCCAACTTTTCAAATATCAATTCTGCCAGATTTTGAGGAAATTTTGCCGGTAACTTCAGCTCACTGGAAACCATGTAATCAAACTTCACTTCTACCATAAAT
>QKCF01000080.1 GCA_003246935.1 Sunxiuqinia sp.
CGACATTGGGCAATTCCTTTTTCAAAGGTTTGAACCAGGTTTTCGTAGTCCCAGCCTTTGCAGGTATAGATGTCAATTCCGTTTGTATCTTCTTCTTTCTGAAAACCTTTCAGTACTTCAGAAATACTTTCTTTTGTCGTTTGTAATTTCTTGGGAACACTGATTCCGTAACCATCATCATATACTGCTATAGCCAAAGGTATTTGCATGACTCCGGCGGCATTGATGGTCTCGAAGAACATTCCCTCTGAGGTGCTGGCATCTCCAATCGATCCAAAAGCAACCTCGTTGCCATCAACATTGTTCTTCAGCTTTTCTTTGAGCTCCGGATGTTCCCGAACGATTTTCGACGCTTGAGCCAATCCCATTAAACGCGGAATTTGTCCGGCTGTTGGCGAAATGTCGGATGCCGAATTGTATTGGGTCATCAAATCTTTGATTACACCGTTTTCGTCAACATTTCGGGTGCTGAAGTGATTGTTGAAGTTTCGACCACCAGTCGAAGGATTGAAGTTCAAATCGGTATCACCGTAAATCATGGCGAAGAATTCTTCAGGTTGAAGTAATCCTAAATAAAGCATGAAGGTTTGATCTCGATAGTAACCTGATCGCCAGTCACCCTTGCGGAAGAACTTGGCATATGCGATTTGTGTCAACTCTTTACCATCACCGAAAATACCAAAATGGGCACGCCCGTTATGGACTTCTCTTCGGCCTAATAAACTTAGTTGTCGGCTAAGATAGGCTACGTAATAATCATTGAGGATTTCGGTTAGTGCTTTGTTTTCAGTTGATTCCAATACGACGGATTTCTCAAGGTACATGTAAACACTTTTGATTAATACTTCTTCAACTTCTCTAATGTCAGTTGCAAAGGTGTCAAAAAATTTATCATTAGAACGTTTGTTAATGCCTTTTGTTTGTGCACTAATTGTTGCAAAAAATACTAGTTGAACATATTTGAACAGGCTTTTGGGTGCCGTTTTGGCCTCTAAATTGCATGATATCAGATTGTTTTGTCTTTTATTGTAGATTTTACAAGCAATATTCGTCCTTCTTAATCTTCAATTTATATGTTTTGAAACTATTGAATTCGTATTCCAGGATTGTTTTTTGAGAGTTTAAGTTATTCTATTCGAGTGTAAATGAGACACAGAGAATGATCGTGGTGCGATGAGGAGTTTCCTTGAAATTACTAAAAACGGCGGATTTTTTTTCAGAATGCTTATCTTCAAACTTTCAATATGATACTACGCTTAATCCTACGAATTATGCAAATCCGAACCTTCCGCTTGTTTGCTGCTGTTGTTGCCTGTGTGTTTATTCATTCATTGACCTTTGCTCAAGATCATCGTCAGTTTAAAATTTTCCAGTTTCCGGTGAACCGTATCCCTGTGATTAATGGAGATAATTCGGATTGGGAAATCGTTCCGGATAGTTTCAAGGTCGGCATGAATGAGGTTTGGGACGACAGCCGTAAACATGAAACAGCTGATCCGGAAAACCTCGATTTTCAAGTCACTGTTGGTTGGGTAAAGGGAATGAACCGATTGTATTTTTTATATGAAGCGTACGACAATTACTGGGATTTTTCGAAGTCGGGCTTGCATAACGATACATTCGAGTTGATCGTTGACGGTGACCAGTCGGGTGGGCCATTTGTGGATCGCTTTCATCCAAATCAGGAATTGTCGGAGATGGATCGCTATTTCTCCTTTCATGGAGTACAGGCTCAAAACTATCACATATTTACGCCGGCAGAAGGTAAGGACTGGACGCTTGTTTGGGGAAGTCAGCCTTGGATTAAGCAGCTCCCTTATGCCAATGCCGCTTACCATTACGATTTTGAACCGGGTGGTGCCGGAAAGCTGTCGCTCGAGTTTTGGATAACTCCTTTCGATTATGCCGGAAATGATCCGTCGCGTTCGGTTGAGTCTGTTTTGTCTGAAAACAAGCTCGTTGGTTTGTGTTGGGCTGTCATTGATTATGACGATGTGAATAAGGACTCGAATAATGGTTTTTGGAACTTGAGCAAAGAGCACACCATGTATGGAAACGCGTCATATGCATTGCCTTTTCGATTAATGCCACTAGATGATCGTTTTCGCAAACCGGTGGAGGCTGAGTGGACTTTTAAGGTAATTGATCCGAATCAACGGCGGGTCGCTTTTACGGATCAGTCGTATGGTGAATTAACATCGTGGCAATGGGATTTTGGAGATGGAACTACTTCAACAGAAAAGAATCCTATGCATGAATATGCTGATGCCGGTAAGTACTTGGTTGTATTGTGGGTCGAAGGGCCCAAAGGAAAATCGCGGATGGCCAAATTATGGGATGTCGCGGTTAAGTAGCTTTTATTTATTTTCCTAAAAAGAAACTGTTTTTCAAGCTAAATAACTTCCGTTTCTCTCCTCCTTATTAACGGGGAAGAGTCGTTTTTTCTTTCCTGTTTCTTGGCCTGCTCCAAGAAATATATTTACATGATCTCTTGACTTTGTGTAACGAATAAAAGATTTAGTTGTATAATGATTTACTGCTATCTCGTGGAGGCATCGTGATTTTTTCAAACGTTGAAAAGAAAGAAATATGAAGTTAAAAATGATCTACGCGCTACTGGGAATGCTGATGGTAGTTATACCAAAATGTGAGAATGGAGAGAAAAGTGCTGTTAATAATGAAAGATCGCAGGTGGTTGAATTTTATCGGGTTTCATCAGTCGAAGCG
>QKCF01000492.1 GCA_003246935.1 Sunxiuqinia sp.
GGTTCGACAGTTGCGAATCGCCATCTTAAATGACCTGGTCGGGCACGACGAGGATACTTCTCCAGACTTAAACAGGGACAATATTGTCAAAGATCAAAAAATTTTAATCAACGAGCAAGCAAAAACCTAACCGGACATCACTGACCATTTCTGATTTAATGTTACTTGAATCTGTAGGGTATAGGATGGCTTTGGTCTATATTTTGCAGAAGTCTCATTTGAGTGTAAATCACGACGGTTGTAGCAATTTAAAAGACTCTGTTCCCTTTAGAAGTTGAAAATCAATTAAATGTAGATGGTTAAAGGAAAGGAGGTGTTGCTTTATACGTACGTGCATTTCAGGCCGGTATTTTCATGGGGATATCAAACAGTATTGTCGATTAACGTAGATTATAAAAAAAAAATAGAAATTGGAGGAGGTAAAATAATGAAACAAATTAAGTTAACAAGAGTTCTTAGCTTAAGCATTATTCTAATGTTCATTCTTACCGCCAACGGCTTTGCGGAACAACAACCCGGACAGATATACGAGTATGGAACGCATTTCTATCAGGTAGTCACAACTGAATATCAGGAATTAACTTGGAAAGAGGCAAAGGCAGCTGCCCAAGATTTACCGGCATATATAGATAATGGAGTTGCTCATTATCCTCACTTAGCTACAATAACGTCTCAAGACGAGCAGGACTTTCTTTATTCTAAGGTACATTCCATTACAACAAACTGGCTTTGGATAGGATTGTATCAAATTGAAGGTTCTTATGACCCTAAAGAGGGCTGGACTTGGGTAACTGGTGAGGATTTTGTTTATAGCAATTGGAATCCAGGTGAACCCAATAATATCGATGGCGATGAGAGTTATTGCGAATGGTCTGGTTCAGATGTTTGGCTGGGCGGATGGAACGATAATGTTCTCGAAGGTAGAGCTTACGGATATATAGTAGAATATGAAGCAAGTCTCAACTGTCCTGCAGCGCCTGCCGTGGCTGCCGCAATTTTGAAAGAACAAGGCATTCATCCTAAATATGTTATAGAAATTTTGGCAGTGAACCCGGAAGACGAACAGGTGGTTAATGGCAATTATATCTCTGATGTAGCAGAGTATATGGGAAGCCAACCGAACGATGAAGGCAAAACATGGTTCGAGGGAATCAATAAATGCGATGTTTATGATTATCATGATGCTGTTTATGAATATCTGGAAAGCCTTGGGGCTTTTGGATCTGAATAACTCATGAAAAGGGTAAAAAATCTACTGTAATAAAGCCGATATATAAGAGTAAGCTGGCTATTTTTACATGAAATGCACATCTCCTATTCTGCAAATCGTTGAGCATTAGGCAAGGAGGTGTGCATTTTATCTTTTGGTTTGGGCTCAGATCAATTATGCCGGCGAAACCCGGATAAGAGAGCCCATTGCTGTAGGCCGTTATTTTTCCCAACCATGACTCAAATTCCCAAATCTTCAAAAGAATAAAATTACATAAACCCTTTTATTCACAACTCTTTTAATCTTACTTTGTCTCTAATTCTGTAAATTTTAATTTGCTAGTAATCTTAGAGAAAAATTTTAGGAATCATTGCCCTCGGACTTTGTCTATGATCTGTAGCTTTTTGCCAAGTTTTCAAAAATACAACATGCTGTATCTGGGTTGATCTCAGAAAGTCTGAGCATAGATACCATTATGTTGCGAGTGGTCTTAACTCATTGAATTTATATAACATTTAAACGGCAGCCGTGTAAGTGAGTATCCTTTTACAATTCAATAGGTTGTAGCGTATTTGAAAAATCCAAAAAAAAGCTGGCTACATAATTTTTTCACATTTAGAGGCGGATCAGGGATCAAGCTTACCGGAGCGATACAGATAACGTAAAAAACCTTCCGCTATTCAAGCCCTATGGATAAACAGAAAGAGGCGGGGTAGTAATTATTAAATAGAGCGGGGTTCTGCTGGGTCAGGCAGGGTAACACGCAACAAAAAAAACTCGCTACATAAATACCATGAATGCTCGCCTTTGTTTTTCTCAATTCATTTTGGAATAAATTTTGGCTATGTTCCCTTTAATTGTTAAAACTAATGCTTAACAATGGCAAAACCACTGTAGTAAGGCTTTAAATCCGCTTTGATATACATTGAAATTCTAAAAAGGAATCTCTTTTAACCATCTCCCTTTAATTGATTTTCAACATCTAAAGGGAACAGAGCCTAAATTTTTATGCTTGCTCCTGAATAAAAGGAACCGGGCCTTCACATTGTGAATAGCCCGGTTACAAAGGGGAGAGAAAAGAATTATGTTAAATTGAAGGGTTGTTGTTTGCATCCTTCAATGGATAAGTTCTTTATATCAGCCCCAAATGACCTGAACCTTACTCGAAGATTACCAGTTGATTAGTTTCATAAGTTTGATTTTCGTATTTTAAGCTGATTCGGGTTTTTCATGATTTAGGGGCTACATTTTCTCCTTGTTCCGCCTGTTTTTGGGTGTAAATCAAAACTGTTGTAGTAGTCATGCTGCCAAATCATAAGTCCGGCATTCCCAAAATTCTTCCCACCACCCGTTTGCTCGAAGAATGCGTAACGAAAGCATTGGTTCGAACCTGGCGCTGGTTCATTATTGAGAGGGAAAAGAGGCCCTTAAGGGTAAGGACTGGTCATCCGCCCTTTAGCACAGGCTTAGAAAGGTGTGCAAGCTCAGCGAGGTGAAGGGTGAATGCCCTGAA
>QKCF01000117.1 GCA_003246935.1 Sunxiuqinia sp.
CAACGGTAACCAAATTTTGTGTCATGATTGAGCTTCAGATAACGATTGGAATATTTCATGGGCAATCCAGGCATCGGTTGCAGCATAAGCCTGCTGACCTTCAGAGAGAACATCGGCCTCCCAATTGGTAAGGCGTTGCGATTTGGAAATACGAACGCCGAGTACAATACCGGCGATCTTTTTCAAACTGAAATCCTGGATACCAAAATCTTTTACTTCCTCCTGCAATTCAATAAAGCCCCCCGGTTTGAAAAAACTCAAACGCTGCAAAGCTTTAATATCGTCGCGAATAGCCACTCCCACTTTTGTAATTTCCGGGTTGGAAAGAATTGCTTTTACTTCCAGGCTTAATCCGGTTTTGTGGAGTTGAAACAGAAAAGCACGATCGGCTGTCGACAACTGCAATAGAGCGACCTTATTTATCTGACCACGCTTAAATGATGGTTTCGTTTCAGTATCAAAACCTAAAATTTCGGCGTTCTGTAAATATTCTGCTGCTTCTAATACCAATTCATAAGAATTGACGACAGTTATTCTACCATCAAATGATTTTGACGGCAAAATATCCAATTCTTCTTTTGTTATACTTTCCTGAAACATTCAATAAAAACAATTATAAACCAGAACGATATGCTTTCGAAAATTACTATTCGAGCGGATTATTAAACAAGTTATTTAACCAATCCGGTTTTGACAAGTCAATGTCATCATCTTCTTCGTTCTGTATTTTCACTTCATTTTCAAATTCTATATCGCTGTAAACCAAGCTATGGATTGCACGCATCGCATTTACCAACTTCTGTCCCCAATAATTTTTGAAATTATCGACGCATTCCCATAATGCTTCCTGCATCACAAACTCATCGCCGGTGCGATACGATAGCGCAAAGTCTTTCAAGTCTTGGTATATGTCGGCTAAATTTTCCGAAATACTAGCAGTCAAAGGAACTTCGCTAAACTGCATATCCCTGTCGAAAATCTCCTGATAGTCGTCATACTCGCCCAGCATATTCATAATACGCTGTTGTAGATAGTTGTAATCAACCTCACTCACAAATTTCTCCAACACAATCTCTTCTGTGCTTTCAAAATCGGGCAGCATGCTTGCCTTCAAATAAACCAATGGCAAAATTTTCTGAATCTTACCTAGCATATCCCTTGTTTCAAGGGAGCCGGCAGTTTCAATAAATTTACAATACTCGTTGGCAAGCGTTACAAATTCAATGACTTGCTTGGAGTACACCAACTGATTTAATTGATCTTCTGACATAGTTTCACTTAATCTACGGGGCAAAAGTAATAAGTTTTGCCATTAAAACCCGAAATAAATTAGATCGAATCGGATAAGCAACTGTCAATTAGTATTGATTTAAAAAAGGATGAGCGTTCAGAGGCCTTAGCATCAGCGAATAGATGACTTATTGCCGCTGAAATTCGCTAACGCATGGCTTCGTCGGCAATCTTACCCTGATAATTCTTAATCCAGCTAACCAGCGAATCAGTCTGTGAATGGTTCAACCGGGCATCTTTGTGAATAAGTTGGTAAGACTTTAACGGCATCTTCCCCGCATCAACCTCCTTTCGGATATCCTCGAGCGCACTTATCTGGTCAATCGGATTTATCGCTCCCCATTCCGAAAAATTTAATTCCCCTTTGCCTTCAGTAATATGGTGATTGATATACCAAGAGATTGGAGAAATACGATGATACCATTGATAATTTGTTTGATTCGAATGGCAATCCATGCAAGCATGATCCAAGATAGTATGAACCGACTCTGGAACATTAGTCTTATGGTATAAATGATTGCCGCTAGCCGCCTCTTCATTCTTTACCGGTTGAAAAAGCTGAAGGATGACGATTACTATTGGGAAAAAGATAAGTAGGAAACGAGTTTTTTTTGTCATTTTATACGTTGATTTCTACAATCCGGAGCTTGATTCAATCGGAGATTACTGCTTCAATAAACTTGATGTTTCAGTTTTAATCCACTCCACTAATAATTCTGATTCTTCCTGAGTTAATGCTGCTTCCGGATGCTTTTCGACTAATTTAGCAGGAGGCATCTTGGCTCCTTCAACCTCTTTTCGGGCTTCATTCCACGAAGCTATCTTCTTGAATTTATCGAGCTGTTTTAAAGTCGAAAAGTTTAAACCCTCTTTGGCCTTATCACTTCTGCCCTCGTCATTGTGACACCCAAAACATTTGTTTTCAAATACAACTTTTACCTGTTCTGGCATCGAATAAGTGATTTTCTGATCATCGCCTTTCGTTCCTGTTGCATAAGTTGCGGCAGACATTACTAATAGCCCTAAAATAACGTTCAATCTTTTCATGGTAATTATTAATTGTGTTTAGAACTGAATTATCGGAACTATTAACTGCTAAGCCTCCGAAATTGTTTAGCCGCCAAACATGATAAAAATATTGTCCCTACCTATCTATCTTATTTCCGTTCGTCCAAGGCTGCTTTGTAAACACGGATTGCCCGTTCCCTCGCCATTTTGTAGTCAACAATCGGTTTAAAGTAAGCCGCAGTGCCGTACTCGGGCACCCATTTTCTGATGTAAGCGAATTCGGGATCGAACTTTTGCTGCTGCAGTTCCGGATTGAAGACCCGGAAATAGGGTGCTGCGTCGCAGCCCGAACCAGCCGCCCATTGCCATCCACCATTGTTGGAAGCCAACTCAAAATCGAGCAGTTTTTCAGCAAAATAAGCTTCCCCCCAATGCCAGTCAATCAGCAAGTGCTTGCATAGAAAGCTTGCTGTTACCATATGCGCACTCGATTGTGCATATAGCCCGTTGCATTCAACTCGCGCATCCCGGCGTCAACCAGCGGGTAGCCGGTAGTACCGTCACACCAACGCGCAAAATCCTTCTCTGAATTCTGCCACTGGATGAAATCATAAGCTGGTTTAAACGATAATTTTGCAGCATGAGGGAAATGCCACAAAATATCCATGTAAAAGTTTCGCCAAATCAACTCATTCAGAAAGGTGGCTGAATGCTTCACTGCTAAGGCTGTTAGTTTCCGGATGCTAAGCGTTCCAAAACGTAAATGCACTCCCAATCTGGAAGTTCCGTTTACTG
This sequence comes from Sunxiuqinia sp., assembly GCA_003246935.1. Taxonomy (GTDB): domain Bacteria; phylum Bacteroidota; class Bacteroidia; order Bacteroidales; family Prolixibacteraceae; genus Mangrovibacterium. Next base: position 3,094 of record QKCF01000117.1, read on the forward strand.
CTGGGAAATCACGATTGTCTGCATATGCTTTCAATAACGACGAATCAATCTCCAAGGGCGGGACCTCGTAAGGGCCGTGCTTAAATCCCAAATCCGGATGATGGTATTGCTTCAGTGGTTTTGTTTGAAACACGTTGCCCAACATTTCTTCCGAGGGGAAAGACTGGTAGTCATTCTCAGTTAACTTAGAGAGCCACTTTTTGCTGTAGGGCGTAAAAACCGTGTAAGGCGTTCCATCAGCCTTTACCACGTCGTTTTTGTGATAGATAACCTGATCCTTAAATGCTAGCAAGCGGATTCCTTCAGTCTCTAACAACTCATAAATTGCTTTATCCCGCTCCCGCGCGTATGGTTCATAATCCTGGTTTGTAAAAACTTCAGTAAAGGCATATTCCGTCATCAATCGTTTAAAAGCATCGTCGGGCGTTCCGTGATAAATCCACAGCGTACTCCCCTGCTCTTCCAGCAACTGCTGCAACTTTTGCACTTCATGCAAGATGAAAGTAACCCTCGAATCTTCCTGCTCCAGATTATTCAGAATATTTGTATCAAAAATGAAGATTGGCAAAACCGGCTTTCCAGAGTTAAGGGCTTGGTATAAGCCGTGATTATCGTCCAAGCGCAGATCGCGCCGAAACCAAAATACCACAATCTCGTGATTATCCATTCGTATTGAATCAAGTTAAGTTGGTATGAACGCTTCTTAAATTATAACAAAGAACAGCGAACTTTTGCTTCGGTTCTTGAATACGCGTCAAACTAAACACACAAGGCACGTACAGAAATTACTTCCCGGAGCATTGGCTGAGCTAAGCACGCTTGGAAACGCATTCTAAAAAATGAAAGCCAATTTCCATTTATTCATGCTTCAATCGCCTCTGATCACAAAGTATGTTTACCGTTTGGGCAAGCAGACCCGCTTTCCCGTATTCATTCAGCAACATTTTTTCCAATCAGATAGGTCAAGTGTTCTTCGACCTGCAGCACTTTTGAATCCATTTTTATAAGTTTGATGGATCAAACTGATTACAATTTAACCTGAAATACATCCCGAAATGACAAAAAGAGGATTTGCAAGCGATAACAACGCGGGTGTACACCCGGCCATCTTAGACGCAATTGCAAAAGTAAACGAAGGCCACATGGTTGGCTATGGCGGTGATCCGGTGACCCGGCAAGCTGTCGACCGTTTCAAACAAGAGTTTGGCGACGATATCGAAGTTTTCTTCACTTTTAATGGAACAGGAGCAAACGTACTCTCGCTCTCGAGTTTGACACAAAGCTTTAACTCCATTATTTGTGCTGATACGGCGCACATACAGGTTGACGAGTGTGGCGCCCCTGAAAAACTAACAGGCTGCAAGTTAATTCCCGTTCCAAGCCGCCAAGGCAAAATTTATCGGGAAGACATTAAAACGCATTTGCACGGTTTCGGATTCGAACACCACGCACAACCTGGCGTAATTTCCATTTCGCAGGTCACTGAATTAGGCACACTCTATTCAGTTGAAGAAATTAAAGTGATCACCGATCTGGCTCATGAACACGGTATGTTTGTGCATATGGACGGAGCCAGAATAGCCAATGCAGCTGCAGCACTGAATCTGCCGTTCCGCGCCTTTACCCGAGATGCCGGCATTGATGTACTCTCGTTTGGAGGAACCAAAAACGGTATGATGATGGGCGAAGCGGTTATCTTCTTCAATGCGGAACAAGCCCGAATGACCAAGTATATCCGCAAGCAAAGCATGCAGCTGTTTTCGAAAATGCGCTTCATCAGCGCCCAGTTTCTGGCTTATTTCGAAGGCGAACTGTGGAAACAAAATGCTGACCATGCCAACAAAATGGCCTTGCTGCTGGAACAAGAGGTGGCTAAAGTTAATGGCGTAGCCTTAACTCAAAAAACACAAGCGAACGGTGTTTTTGCCATCATCCCGGCCAATATCATTCCGAAGTTGCAGGAGCAATATTTCTTTTATATGTGGGACGAGTCGCGCTCCGAAGTGCGTTGGATGACTTCTTTCGACACAACAGAAAACGACATTTACGGATTTGTGAACGCGCTAAAAGCTTTATTATAAATGCCACTCTTTAACTATTACCCCAATAGAAACAGGCTCGACGGCGATCTCGACAAAAAGATCTTCCGCTACAGCATGGTGTTCCCAGCCCTGTTCCTGCTGGGGTTTTGGTTGGTCTTTCTGATCGAAAACATTCTCGATAACGATTTTGCCCGCCTCGGCATCTTTCCCCGAACACTCGAAGGCTTACGGGGAATTATACTTTCTCCGTTCATCCACGGCAGTTTGGAGCATATCGTTGCCAACTCGATTCCGTTTTTCATTTTGTCGGTGGCGTTGTTCTATTTTTACCGTAGTCTGGCCTGGCGTATTTTCATTCTCATATACCTACTCTCTGGGCTATGTGTATGGATCGGCGCTCGAGAGGCCTGGCATATTGGGGCCAGCGGCCTGATTTACGGTCTGGGATCATTCCTGTTCTTCAGCGGCATTCTCCGTAACGACGTAAAACTGTTAACCATCTCAATAGTCGTAGTTTTCCTCTATGGCGGAATGTTTTGGGGAATCTTCCCGATTAAACCCGGCGTATCATGGGAAAGCCACCTTTGGGGCGGAGCCAGCGGACTTGTGCTCAGCATCTTTTACAGGAAGCAAGGCCCTCAGCGAACCCGCTACGAATGGGAAGATGAAACTGATGACGAAGAAACTTCCCTTCCTGAAATAACAGCAGAGGAACAGACTCATTTGGTGGATGATAAGAATAAAAATGAAGAAATTGAAAAAAGCTGATTTAAAGATCATAGCCACTCAGGAAATTTTATAACTTTGCCCCTTCTTAAAAAAGATAATAGTTCTATACAACATGATTAGCAGAAGAATTATCCGCACCAAAGTATTACAGGTTCTTTACGCCTTCTATACGTCTCCGGAGAGATCGATTAACCAAACCGAAAAAGAACTCTTTTTCAGCATTCAGAAAACTTACGACCTTTACCATCATTTATTTCAACTAGTTGTAGAAATCGCGGATCACGCTAACTCGATTATCGAGCTTCGCAAAAAGAAGCACTTTCCAACAGAAGAAGATTTAAATCCGAACACACGGTTCATCAGCAACCACCTGATTTATCAGCTTAGAAATAACAAAGCTTTGCTGAAAAACCTGGAGCAGTCTAAGTTGAGCTGGTCGAACGAGCCCGAGCTTATTAAGAGACTTTATACAGAGCTGGTTAATTCGGAGTTTTACACCGAATACATGAGCAAGGCAGAGCGTACTTATGCCGATGACAAGAAGGTCATCGAATTGCTTTTTGCTGAAATTATTTTGCAATCGGAAGAGCTTTTCTCGATCCTGGAAGAAGAAAGCATCTACTGGAATGACGATATTGATTTTGTGATCAGCATGATCATCAAAACCATCAAAAAACTCAAAGAAATTTCAAACGAGAATTCGTCACTGATGCCTCTATTTAAGGATGATGAAGACGAAGAATTCACCAAAAACCTGTTCCGCAAATGCGTGGTTAACCACGACGAATTGAAAAAGGTTGTGGAACAACATACCGAAAACTGGGACGTAGAGCGTATTGCTTTCCTCGATAACCTCATCATGGAAATGGCCATCTCCGAGTTCCTGTACTTCCCATCGATTCCTACGAAAGTTAGTTTGAACGAATACATCGAGCTATCGAAATATTACAGCACCGCAAAAAGCCGTAACTTCATCAACGGTATTCTGGACAAGGCCTTGAAAGGACTGAAAAAAGAAGAACGTATCCTGAAGGCAGGTCGCGGTTTGATCGGAGAAATGGACTAATAAAGATGAGAGTTTCACTCCTGCTTTTATTTGCAATCGCATTTGTAGCCTGTCAACCTTCAGCAAAACAAGCTGAAACAGGAACCGCGCCGAAAGGTGATCCAAAATTTGGCATTCAGAAAGAAATCCATAATTTTGGTGCCGTTCATGCCGGAGAGCTTCTGTCATACAGTTTTAAGTTCTCAAATGATGGGGGTGGTGAATTGCGAATAGACAGCGTAGAAACCGATTGCGGGTGTCTGGAAGTTAGTTTTCCACACCAACCGGTGAAAGCGGGAGAAGACAATTATATCGAAGTACTATTCAACTCGGCCGGTGAAGTTGGAAATGTGCTGAAACAAATTCACGTCTACACAAACGCGAACAAAAAGGCACAGGATTTGATGATAACGGCGAAGGTCGAAAACGAATTGATAAACATTTATAACTAAATAGAAAAAACAATGAATTACTTATTAATGGCTCCGCAACAAGGAACTGAACAGAATCCACTGATGACTTTCCTTCCAATGATTTTGGTTGTCGTGGTATTCTACTTTTTCATGATCAGACCTCAGATGAAAAGACAAAAGGATTTAAGAAAATTCCGTGAAAGTCTGGCGAAAGGTGATAAAGTTGTAACAACCGGCGGTATCTACGGTAAAGTAGCTGACATCAAAGAAGGTTACATTTTACTGCAGGTAGACGACAATGTTAAGTTACGCGTTGATAAGTCAGCTGTTGTAAAAGACATGACTGACGTTCCACAGCAAAAATAAATTGACATTATCAGAAATACGAAAGGGCCGACGTTTTAGTCTGCCCTTTTTTTTATCTTTGAAATCGTGAAAAATTGTTCGATAAGATACACGAGCTCTACCAAAAGCTACGGGCCAAAGACGACCGACGGGTGGTGGTTTTTCTCGTATGCCTTGTCATTGCTACTGTATTTTGGTTTTTAAATGCATTGAACAAAGAATACACAGTCGACTTAACCTTTCCTGTAAAATACACCAATTTACCTAAGAATAAGATTCTGGCTAGTTCACCACCCGATCAATTCACATTGAAAGTTAATTCGTGGGGATTCACCATTCTTCGCCACAAACTGAGCATGGCTTTCTCACCCTTGGTTTTCAATGTTAATGAATTTACTTCCGGGCAGATGGAGAATTCACCGAACTCGAACTTCCGGATCGGCACGCGACAATTCATCAATCGCCTGTCAAACCAGGTTAGCAACGAATTGAAAATTATCGAAATTCAACCAGACTCCCTGTATTTTAACTTCGACAGACTTGTCAGCAAAAAAGTAAAAGTTAAACCCAATATCACTTACGACCTCAAAAAACAATACTATGTAAGTGGGGAAATAACAACCGAGCCCGATTCTGTTGAGATTTCGGGAGCTGAATCAATTTTGGACACGACCTTTTTTGTCCGTACTAAAGCGCAACATTACAAAGATCTGGATAAAGATATTCAGAGAAATGTATTGCTCGAAACTTCCAAAGACTACAAAGTAGAGCCAACGCGGGTTATTTTGAAGATTCCCTTGGAAGAATTCACCGAAAAACAGGTACTGGTACCAATTACGGTTACCGACGTGCCCGAAAATGTTAATGTGAAGCTTTTCCCGGATAAAGCCAAAGTGAGTTTTATGGTCGGCTTAAGCCACTTTTCAGATGTAACTGAAAAAGATTTTAAACTGACAGTGCCGTACTCGGCTATTGAAAACAAAAAAGAAATTCTAAAAATCAGTTTAAACGCTGAACCACCTAATATCTTGTCTGTTGCTGTTAATCCGGAAGAGGTTGAGTACCTAATTGAAATGAAGTAAGCATGATTAAAGTTGGAATTACCGGAGGAATTGGCAGCGGGAAATCTACGATCTGCCAATTTTTCAGATCTATTGGCATTCCTGTTTTCGAAGCTGACATTGAAGCAAAAAAATTAGTATCCAACTCCGAGTCTATCAGATACCAACTCAAAGCATTATTTGGCAGCGATATTTACCTGCCCAATAAGACCATTGACCGAAAAAAGTTAGCCTCCCTGATCTTTAATTCACCACCTTTACTGCAAAAAGTAAACAACATCATTCATCCCGAGGTGCGCAAATACTTCGAAACCTGGTGCGAAAAGCAGCAAACGCCTTACATCATACACGAAGCAGCGATCATGTTCGAGAGTGGCTTTTATGAAATGATGGACTACACAGTATTGGTTACCGCACCGGAGGAAATCCGCATACAACGGGTGATGGAGCGTGAAAAAACTGACGCCGACAGCGTTCGGGCGCGCATGGAAAAACAATGGAAAGATGAAAAGAAAGCAGAACTCGCCGATTTTATCATCCGAAATGATGGCACAGAATTGGTAGTTCCGCAGTTAGTAAAACTGGATAAACAATTTAGAACACATGGGTAAATTTGCAAAATGGATCGCCGGCGGACTAGGCTGGATTATCACTGGAAGCCCGTTAGGCGGGGTTATTGGATTTGCCATCGGCTCCTTGCTTGATAACGAAAATCAACCACAAAACGGAAACAGATATCAAACGTACGGTTCGGGTAACGGACATGCCACACAAACAACAACAGGGGGCTATGTAATGAGCCTGTTAGTTCTGGTTGCAGCTGTCATGAAAGCCGACGGTAAGGTATTGAAATCAGAATTAAACTACGTCAAAGACTTCTTTGTACGCTCTTTTGGTGCCGACTCGGCACAGGAAGCCATTCAGTTGTTACGCAACTTGCTGAATCAAAATATCCCGGTAAACGATGTATGCGGCCAGATTCAGCAAAACATGGACTATTCGTCACGTCTGCAGTTGCTGCACTTCATGTTTGGCATTGCACAAGCCGATGGGCAGGTTGATGTGACCGAAGCAAACTTGATCACCCAAATAGCTCAGCAAATGGGCATCACCGACAAAGATTTCGAGTCAATCAAATCGATGTTTATTGCCAATACTGAAGCAGCCTATAAGATTTTGGAGATTGAGCCAAACGCAACCAACGAGGAAATCAAAAAGGCTTACCGCAAGATGGCGATGAAATACCACCCCGACAAGGTGAGCTACCTGGGCGAAGATTTCCAGAATGCCGCGAAAGAAAAATTCCAGAAAGTGAACGAAGCGTACGAACAACTGAAAAAAGAGCGTAGCTTCGCCTAAAATATTCGCAATACACACATGCAATACATTAAAGTAACTTTTACGTTGGATCCGGACAACGAAGTAAACCGGGAAATTCTGACCGCTTACCTTTCGGAACTGGAGTTTGAAAGCTTCGACGAGACCGACGAAAACCTGAATGCCTTCTACCCGGTTGGCAAAGTTTCAGCAGAAACTATTCAGGCTGTTCTGGATGAAGTTCCGTTTTCGGTTTCGTTTACAGAAGAGGAAATGCCCGATATTAACTGGAACGAAGAATGGGAGAAAAACTATTTTCAACCTTTACTGATCGGCGACGACTGCCTGATCCGCGCTCCTTTTCATACCGAATACCCAAGCGTAAAATATGAGATCGTGATCGAGCCTAACATGGCCTTCGGCACCGGCAACCACGAAACCACTTCGCTGATGATTGAGCACATCCGCGAGCTGAATATGGAAGGTGAAACCGTACTCGACATGGGCTGTGGCACCGGCATTCTGGGCATCTTCGCATCGATGTGCGGCTGCGAATCGGTGACAGCCATTGATATTGACAGCTGGGCTTTTGAAAGCGTGGTTGAAAACTGCCGCCTCAACAACATCGACAACATGGAGGCCTTTATCGGCGATGCCTCGCTGCTGGGCAACAAACAATACGATGTTATTTTGGCCAACATCCAAAAGAACATCATCCTGCAGGACATTGAGAAGTACAACAGCGTGCTGAACGAAGGCGGGATCCTAATTGTTAGCGGTTTCTATAAAGACGACCTGGAAGACATTGTTGCCAAGGCTTCGGAATTGTTCCTTCGCAAACTCGAAATCAAAGAAAAGAACAACTGGATTGCCTGTGCTTTCGAAAAATAAGCCGGACAAGCCATTTCAGCATATCAAAAAAGGAAGAGCGGAAACAACTGCTCTTCCTTTTTCGTTTTTCGGGCTATCTTCCGCCTATGCATTTGGCTCCCGTAAGCGCAAATGGCTTCCGCCGATGCCAAATAAACAACTCACTATGCATTTCAGCTTCCGCAGCTACTAAATTCATTTCCGCCGGTGCATTCGAGGCTTCGGTTCATGCAAAGCAGACTTCCGGGTATGCATTATCACCTTCCGCCTGTTTATTTTCGCCTACTCCCGGTGCAATACAAGCTTCCGCTAATGCAATATTCGCTGCGGTCGATGCAATATGACCTTCTGCGATTGCCCAATAAGTTTCCGCTTGTGCAATGAGGCTTCCGCCTCCGTCGAATGGTTTTCTACCTGTTCTGAACCCGTTAAAATCGGTTCACCCCAGGCATCCTGCTATTCAATAGGAACCAGGCAGTCAATTTCGGACGTCACTGCTATTCAGGTACAGCTTAAAACTTGGTCCGCTCGAACTCATGAACTTCCAGATCGCGGATCTCGCGGCCATCAATTACAAAGCGAACGGCTGTGCAGCTTTTATGAAACCCCTTGTTGCCTGCTGCCCCCGGATTGATGTGCAGACAATTAAATTTCTTATCGTAAATCACCTTTAAAATATGCGAATGGCCGGCAATAAATAGCTGCGGGGCTTTGGTTTGCATCTCCCTGCGAATACGGGCTTCGTAGCGGCCGGGATAACCGCCAATATGCGTCATCAGCACATCCACTTCCTCGGCAAAGAAGCGTAGCGTTTCGGGGAACATGCGGCGTAAAATGTGGCCATCGATATTACCGTAAACAGCCTTCAACGGCTTAAAAGCAGCCAGCTGATCGGCCAGCTCCACCGTACCAATATCCCCCGCATGCCACAACTCATCCACCTCTTCCAAAAACTTCAGCGCCTTCTGGCTAATCATCCCATGCGTATCGGATATCAATCCAATCTTCTTCATTATTTATCTTTTCGTTGGTTTGAACGCCTAAAAATAGTTTATTTTAGTCCCAAAAACAGAACAAATGAAACGAGTTGTAATTGTCAGGCATGCGAAAGCCGTTCCTTACGGGTACGACGATGACTTTAACCGGAGTTTAAAAGACAGCGGAAAGGAAGATGCCGCTCTTTTAAGTGAAAAGCTGAAGGAACTTCAGGTTTCTCCGGATCTGATTATTGCGAGTCCGGCCAAACGAGCCTACAAAACGGCAAAGATTTATGCCAAAACCTATGACTATGCCAAGGAAAACATCCAGAAAGAGGAGGACCTTTACGACGGTTTGACGACGATGGATTTTATTGACCTGCTGCATAGTTTAGCAGCCGACATTGAAACCGTTTTTGTATTTGGCCACAACCCAACGGTTCATTATTTGGTGAATAACCTGGTGCGCTTTTTCAACAGCGACACCCCCACTTGCTCGACTGCCGTTATTGAGTTTGAAGTTGATCAGTGGAAGAAAGTTTCGTCGCGCGAAGGTAATCTGGTCATGCACCTGAAACCTCGCAGTTACCGCTAAAACAACCGACATGCATTTATTTTACACCCCCGACCTCGAGGGATCGAGCTATACTTTAAACGAACATGCCGTTCGCGTGCTAAGGCTTCAGGAGGGCGACATCATCCAGTTGATTGACGGGAAGGGTAACTTCTCGAATGCAAAGATTACCGAGGCGCACCCCAAACGGATCGTAGATACCCAAACCGAATATGGTAAGCGCAAAAGCTGGCTTCATATTGCAGTAGCGCCAACAAAAAACATCGATCGGTTGGAGTGGTTTTTGGAGAAAGCCACTGAAATCGGCATCGACGAGATTACGCCGATCCTGTGTGAGCACTCGGAACGCAAAGTGATTAAAGACGACCGCCTGGAAAAAGTGATCGTTTCCGCGATGAAACAATCGCTGAAAGCCTACCTGCCCAAATTAAACCCGTTGACTCCGCTGAGCGAATTGATGGATACCAACTTTGAAGGAAAGAAATTTGTAGCCCACTGCTACGAACAGGATAAGCGCCAATTGAAGAATGAAGTTGCCGGCAGCCTGGCAAGCCTCGTTATAATTGGTCCTGAAGGCGATTTTTCGGAGAGTGAAGTCGATGAGGCGATGGCTAAGGGCTTTATTCCGGTTAGTTTGGGTGAAAGCCGTTTACGAACCGAAACTGCTGCCCTTGTTGCCTGCCACACCTGTAATTTATTGAATGAAGATTAAACCTTAGATTTGCGCTAAGGCTTGCTCAATGTCTGCAATCAAATCGGCTGCACCTTCAATACCAACCGATAGGCGCATCATGGTCGGACGAATGCCTGCCGCAATGCGTTCTTTTTCCGGAAATTCCACGTAAATCGTCGAATATGGATGAATGATCAGCGATTTGTTATCGTTCAGGTTGGTTGCCCGGCGGATAATCTCCAGTTTATTCATAAAGCTAAAGCAAGCTTCCTGCGACTCCAGGTCGAAGGTCATCACCGTTCCCGGTATACCCGAAAACTGTTTCACGGCCAACTCGTAACCAGGCGTTCCTTTCAGCCCCGGATAGGTTACTTTCTTTACCTTCGGGTGTTTTTGCAAAAATTCGCCCAGCGCCAAACAATTGTTGTAGCAACGCTCCACGCGCAACTCCAGCATATCCAGCCCCATAATCTGGTAATGTGCCGTATGAGCCGTCATGGAAGCACCGGTGTTGCGATAATAGTTCTTCCGCAGTTTGGATATGAAAGCATCTTTGCCAAACTTCTGTGCAAAGGCTGCCGTATTCGGGTTCTTCGACCAATCGTACAAGCCATTATCCAGAATAACACCACCAAACGAAGTAGCGCCGCCCGAAATAAATTTGGTCGTCGACATCACCTCAACGTGTACACCCAACTTTTTCGAGTTTAACACAACCGGGGGCGTAATCGTGCTGTCAATCATCAACACAATACCATGCTTATTGGCAATTGTCACCAAGGCTTCGATATCGGCAATCTCCAGCTGCGGATTGGTAACTGTTTCGAAATAAATCAGGCGGGTATTTTCGTCAATCAAAGCCTCAACGGCCTCCGTGTTGGTCGTGTCCACGAATCGTGTTTCCAGCCCATAGTTGGGTAAACTTTCGTTGAATAAAGCGAATGTATGACCAAACAACTGGTTTGCTGCAATCATATTGTCGCCTGCTTTACACTGCGACAGGACGGTATTTGTAATCGCCGCCATTCCGGAAGCAACGGCTAAAGCCTGATGAGCGCCGGTCAGGGTCTTCATCTTTCGCTCGAAATATTCCAACGTTGGGTTACTTGTGCGGGAATACACGTGCGCAGGCAGTTCGCCGCTGAAGTTAGCTGCAATATCCTCCGACGATGCAAAATCGAAAGCAATGGACTCGTAAATCGGCATATCCAATGCACGGTGCGGATCATCTTTCGGAAAAGGAATATTCAGCGACCGGGTCGTAAAACTTTTTTCCATTCTTGAATTCTGTTTTTTATAGGTAATCGAAAGCGGCAACCGAAATCGCCACCCGCAAAAATAACAGCGCTACGGCGAATTGGTTTCGAAATTATCTACGACTTATCCATAAAAACACAATTGAACAACTCGCAAAGTCCGAGATTCCAACTGACAGGATAGGTGAATTGTTAATACAACAGACAAAATCACTTGCCGTTCACAGATTTCGCAGCAATCTTTTTATATTTGATTTTCGACCCGAAAGCTATGAAACGACTATTCTTCCTACTCATATTACTAAGCTCAATTCAGCTCGCCCGGGCACAAGCCCCCACCCTGAAAATAGGCCTACTCAAGTACAAAGGCGGCGGCGACTGGTACGGCGATCCAACAGCCCTTCCCAACCTGATGCGCTTTTGCAATGAGCACCTGCACACCAACTTTGCCGCCGATCCGGCAATTGTTGAACCGGGAAGCGCAGATCTGTTCAACTACCCCATGGTTCATTTAACCGGTCACGGTAATGTGATTTTCTCAAAGGAAGAATGCAGCAACCTGAAACTCTATTTTGAAGCAGGAGGTTTCCTGCATATCGACGATAACTACGGCCTCGATAATTACATCCGTCGCGAAATGAAAAAGATTTTCCCGGATCAGGATTTCGTTGAGCTACCGGCCGACCATCCTATCTTTCATCAAAAGTTTGATTTCCCCCATGGGCTGCCCAAGATCCACGAACACGATGGCAAACGGGCGCAGGCTTTCGGGCTTTTCATTGATGGCCGTCTGGTCTGTCTGTACACCTATGAGTCAGATATCAGCGATGGCTGGGAAGATCCGGCAGTGCATGGTGACCCCGCTCCCATTAGGGAAAAGGCTTTAGAGATGGGAGCCAATATTGTATCGTATGTTTTCAGTAATTAATCAGAAACAGCTATGAAAATCTTAGGAATAAACGGCAGTCCCCGCCGTAACGGAAATACAAAAATATTGATTGAAACTGCCTTTAAGCCGCTTGAAGAAGCTGGATTTGAAACAGAATTATTTCAACTTGGAGGCAAGCCGGTACATGGCTGTACAGCCTGCGGTAAATGCCGGGAAGTCAAAGATCAAAAGTGCCACATCAAAAATGATGTGATTAACGAATGTATTGCGAAAATGATCGAAGCTGATGCTATCATTCTGGGCTCCCCCGTTTACTTTGCCGATGTAACCACCGAGATGAAAGCGTTGATTGATGTTGCCGGCTATGTAACCCGCGGAAACGGTCACCTACTGAAACGTAAAGTTGGTGCTGGCGTGATTTCAGTACGACGAGGCGGCCAACTGCACACTTTCGAGTCCATCAACAACTTCTTCCTCATTAACCAGATGATTGTTCCCGGATCGTCCTACTGGAACTTTGCCTACGGAAAGAATCCCGGAGACGTAATAAACGACGAAGAAGGCATGCAGACAATCCAAACACTCGGTGAAAATATGGCCTGGCTACTGCAGAAGCTAGCCGACTAAAACCTCCAAACCAAAGAAGCCATGACCGACCAAAGCAAAATTGTTTTCCTTTTAAAAAACCTGGGACGGGCACTAATTTATGCCATCGTCATCGGTGTGGCTTATTACCTGTTCAAAGAATATATTGTAAGCGAGAATCAGGAAGTGTGGCTCAATAAATTTTACAGCAATGCTCCCCTGATTTACCTCATCTATACCGGCTCTGAAGTCTTCTTCGGCTTATTTCCGCCCGAATTTTTTATGCTTTGGGCTTATCACAAAGGTGAAGTCATACAGTACGTGCTTAACCTGACCTTTTTTGCAGGCATATCCTACGGAGCCGGTTATCTCGCATTCTTTATAGGGCGCTTTCTTCGTAAAACCGTTATTTTCCGGTATATGAGCCGCAAGTTCTTCATGAAGTACTGGCCGATGTTTCGAAAGTATGGCTCTGTATTGATTATTGCAGCGGCACTGACCCCCCTTCCTTGGGCGCTGATCAGCATGTTGGTCGGCTCAACCGAATACCCGTTAAAGCGCTTCACCCTCTTCGCCCTTTTTCGGATTCTTCGTTTTGCTTTTTACGGCTATATTATTTTCCAAACCCACCAGTTTTAAACCCTATCGGTTCTTCGTTGTTTATTCCTTCAGTATACAGAACTACTGATACAGACAAACACAAAGCGAAAACCTAAATGCTGGATAAACTCAAAGTACACTGGCAAGTCGAAAGCAATTTTCAGCTGGCAATTATCTTTTTCGTCTTCTCAATTAGCGGCAGTTCAACACTTGTTGTACGTCAATTCATCTTCGAATTCATTCATGTTAACCCCGATTGGCCGTTCCTGCTGAAGGCCGCTATTTATTTGGTAACCATCGTGCCTATTTACCAAGCAAACCTGTTGGTTATCGGTTCAATATTGGGCCAATTTCGGTTCTTTTGGCGTTTCGAAAAAAAGATACTAGGGCGTTTGGGAATTAAACTGAAGTCAAATTAAAATGATGAAACAATTAACAATCCTGATTTTACTAACTCTATTTTCATTTCAAGCCATGTCGAATTCAAAAAAAACAGAGATCGCCACATTAGCCGGAGGCTGCTTTTGGTGTACTGAAGCAATATTCAAAGAACTGAAAGGCGTAATATCAGTCACATCGGGTTATTCCGGTGGCGATATTGTCAATCCATCTTATCGGGAAGTTTGCACCGGGCGAACCGGACACGCCGAAGCAGTGGAAATTGAATTTGATCCGTCGGCAACCAGCTTCTCAGAGATACTGGAAGTTTTCTTCGCGACACACAACCCAACAACACTAAATAAGCAAGGTGCCGACATTGGCACACAATACCGATCGGCGATATTTTATCACAGCGAGCAGCAAAAACAAATTGCCGAAGCCGTAATCAAGCAGCTAAACGATGAAAATATTTTTGGACCTCCAATTGTAACCGAAGTAAGCCCGTGGAAAAACTTTTTTAAAGCCGAGGACTATCATCAAGATTATCTGGCTAACAATCCGGGCCAAGGTTATTGCCAGTTTGTGATTATTCCGAAGCTTGAGAAATTCCGCAAGATCTTCAAAGACCGGTTGAAAAGCTCGGTTAAATAAAGGAAGATTTATGCATCAAAACCTGCGACTATGAAAAAGATATTATTGGCAATTATAATTGGCATGATCGGTTCCTCGGCGATGGCTCAGCGCGAATTTTCGATGACCGAAGGTGATACAACTTACGTGATGAAGCGGTACGTATTTATGCATTTACTTTCCGGAAGTGAGCGCAGTCAGGACTCAGCAGAAGCGGCACAACTTCAGGCAAAGCATTTAGCACACCTGAACAGACTGGCTGAAACAGGCAAACTGGTTGTTGCCGGCCCGTTTGAGGGAGGTAATGAATATCGCGGCCTTCTGATCTTCGACGTTGAAACCGTTGACGAAGCGTTAAAACTTGAGGGCGAAGATCCGGCAGTGAAGGCCAACCGGCTAAAGATGCAGGCTTTTTACTGGTGGGGAGCAAAAGGCACAAAGCTCCCTTAGCCTCTTCTTAGTTTTTCAAAACCGACTCAACTTCTGCTAAACTTCCGTCTGTTTCTGCAGGTTCAAGGTTCAGGATCCTGGCAAACAGCGGATACAAATCAACATTCGGGAAGCTTTCAGACACATAGCCCTCTTTAAGCGCCGGCCCTGAACCGTAAAAAATAGCATGAACATCCGTATCCGACGGATCGTAACCATGCGTCCCGCCGTTTACGAAGTGTGTATTTTTCCAGAACAAGGCATAAGCACTGTCGGCCACACACACATAATCCAGAATTCGGTTGCTTTCGGTATAATGAAAGGAATCGGGCATGGTCTCTTTCGAATAAACCTTCATGTGCGGAATACTCGACAAAACACTCCAAACCGTATCGGTATACTGTTCAAACGGCTTCAGCATAACCAGCGGATTACCTCCACGGATACTTTCGACCCAATCTTCGTGCAGGTATTCTGCCAATGCAATGCTTTTATCTTTTGTAATCTGCCCCATTCCATGATCGCTCAAAAACACCAAATTGATTGAATCAGCATTGGGCAATTGATTTATCTTGTGGCAGAAAACACCCACTAGGCTATCTAATCGTTCAACGGTTGTTTTCGTGTCCTTTGCAAACGGCCCTTCCAAGTGGCCGATATGATCAGGCTCATCAAAGTACCATAGAATCAGGTGTGGACGAATCCCGCTTGGTAATTGCAACCAGCTGAAAACGGAATCTATGCGGTTTTCATAGGTTACTGTTGCATCATATTTCTTCCAAATTGAAGGATACACACCTTTGATGGGCGCTTCGGAACCGGGCCAGTAGTAACAGGCCGTTCTTAGCCCTTGATTTTCTGCAGTCACCCAAATCGGTTCTCCCAGATAGAAATCGGGATTTTGCACTGCTTTGCGGTCGCTCAGTTTGTAATCACCAATAGCCGGATCGGTGAAAGTATTTAATACAATACCATGATGCTCGGGGTAAAGTCCTGTTGCTATCGTATAATGGTTTGGAAAGGTCTTGCTCGGAAACGACGGAATCAGCGATTTTGCCTTGACGCCTACCCGTGCAATAGAATCCAGATTTGGAGTATTGTACATATTAGAATAATCCCAGCGAAAACCATCCATCGACAAAACAACTAGGTACGGAGCATTCTCTTTTGATTTTTCTTTTGTCGGGGTGTGGCAAGCAGTTAAAAGCCAAACTGCCAATAATCCAAGAACAGTAACTTTCATTTTCACGACAATTTCAATTTTAGCTGAAGCAAGTATTCCTGTTTTTGCCGTGAAACTAACTAATAAATATTAGAATGATGTTAATTGCAGTTTAAACAAGTGTTCAGTTCCAAAGTTTATTTACAAGGACATCGCGAAATCCTTCGTAATGTTCTACAAACCGCACATTAGCTGGTAGTTTAGGGGCATTTAGCGGAATCTGCATACCACTTACGACAATTGGCTTTCGCCCGAAGACCCGGGCTAGCTCTTCCAAATAGACCTCCAGATTCTCTTTTTCAATCGCATTCACAAACGAAGTAACAACCAAGCTCAGACGGTCGGCTATTTGCTTCAATAAAGAACTCAGATCTTCCAACGGAACATTCTGCCCTAAATAGATACTTTGGTAACCGGCACTCAACGCTAAATATTGACTATATAACAATCCAAGCTCATGCCATTCATTTTCGGGGAGCAAGAACAGAACCGTTTTACCGTTTTCTGGAATTTTAAGTCTGGCAGTTTCTACAATAAAGCGCTGGCGTACCAAATTTGAGATTAGATGCTCCTGTGCCGGAAAAAGGCTTCCGATCTGCCAGTATATACCGACCTTTCGGAATAACGGGAAGATCACTTCCGTCACCAGTTTTGCAAAACCCATTTTTTGCTGAAGCTCATCAAGCAATGCTTCAAATTTAATGATATCGAAATTGATAATATGAATGATCAACTGATCCAGATAGTCGTCTGCCGAACTAACTTGCTGATTCAATTTCAGCACCTCTTCGTGAATACGCTGCTCGCCATAAGAAGCCACCTTCGAGATCTTATGTCCCCGCTTAACCAGCGCTGCCACATTCAAAAGCAGTTTCAGCTCTTCATCGCTGTAAATACGAATATTCGTACTAGTTCTTTCAGGAACCAAAAAACCGTAACGCTTTTCCCAAATACGGATCGTGTGGGCTTTTATACCCGACAGTGCTTCTAAATCTTTAATTGTGTAGTAATTCATAAAGCAATCCCTTCTTCATCCGGTAACTTAAGCTCTTTTGTAAAAGTTTAGCCTTTCGGTTTAAAAACTAAACAAATCAACCTAAATAACATGCGCACCAAAATATTGTTTTAGTAAAAGTTGATATTGCTACGACCAAAATATTGGTGCAATTAGCTACGAAGCTGTATATTCGGAATGAAATTCAGTCAAAACAATTGAAGAGGACCAAAATACAAACGCATGAAATTTGCCGATTCTTCTTTTTTGTATGCTTTAGCGTTGGTAATCATTCCAATACTT
Source organism: Sunxiuqinia sp. (assembly GCA_003246935.1). GTDB lineage: Bacteria > Bacteroidota > Bacteroidia > Bacteroidales > Prolixibacteraceae > Mangrovibacterium. The sequence continues at coordinate 20,429 of QKCF01000117.1, forward strand.
ATCCATTTCCTGCACTTCAAACGTTATAAAACAGTCTACTTCAGCCAGGTTAGCTTTCTGAAAACACTACTTAACGAATCGCGCAAGAAGAATAACCTGAAGCAGCTAATCATGCTGCTATGCCGGATCTTCACCATTGCCGCCGTCGTAATTGCCTTTGCACAACCCTATATTCCGCTTAACTCAACAGCTAAATTGAGTACCGAAAATACTGTTGGCATCTATATCGACAACTCATTTTCGATGAACAGTCAGGGAGAAAAAGGAACCCTATTGGAAGCGGCAAAAGCCAAAGCAATCGATTTAGCGAAGAGTTTTTCACCAGGCACCAACTTCATGCTACTTACCAACAATGGCGATCCAAATCAGCGCTTGAGTTTGAACAGAGAACAGCTCATTACACGAATAGGACAAGTGAAAAGCAGCGCATCGGCGATGGAAATGAGTGAAGCAGTCCAAATTCTGCAAAATGAAATTGAAGCTCAGTTTCCGAAGGCTTCATCGCTGGTATATATCTTGTCCGATTTTCAACAACGGTTTTCCGACCTTGATAAATTCACAACAAAGGATCAATCTGAGGTATATCTGTTGCCTTTCCACCAGCCGGAAGTGAATAACCTGCTCATTGATACTTGCTGGCTTAACTTCCCGGGGCGATTGAGTAACCAAATCGAGACGGTGACGGTTCGTATCACTAACCAATCGGCCAGAGCGTACAGTAATGTGCCTTTGAGATTGTTCGTAAACGACTCGGTAAAGGCCTTGACTGCGGTGAACCTGCAAGCTGGAGAAAGTATCGAAAAAGAACTTTCGTACCAAAACCTGAAAGAGGGAATCCACAACTGCCGAATCGAACTGAATGATTACCCAATCACCTACGATAACACATTCTACTTTAGTTATGAAGTTGCCGGCCAGATTAAAACATTAGCCGTTGCCCAACAAGGAGAAAAAGGAAGCGAATGGCTCGATAAACTATTTGAAGGCAGTGATCAGGTTACCTTAGATCAAATGACATACGGCCGCCTGCAACTAAGCCGGCTTAGCAATTATCAATGTATTTTTCTGTTGAATCTTCCGGCGCTTTCCGAAGGACTGCAAACAACATTGACCGACTTTGTTGAGAACGGCGGAAGTTTGGTCGTCTTCCCGGGCGAAGAGATCGACTTGAATTCGTATAACCGCCTTTTCGAGCATCTGAAAGCCGCGAATCTAGGGACGCTCAATAATACCAAGCTGAAAGTAAGCCAACTAAATTTGCAAAACCACTTGTTTGCTGAAGTTTTCGACAGGCAATACGACCGACTCAATTTACCTGAGATCCGTGAATCGTATCGCACTACTATTCCCGTTCAAAGCCTTTCGACTACAGTATTGACCAATAATGATGGTAGTGTTGCCTTGCGGGAGTCTAATTTTGGACAAGGACGATTATACCAGTTCAATTTTCCGTTGACTTATGATGCTACCAACTTCTATCAACACCCGCTGTTTGTCCCCATCATTTTTAACATGGCTCTACACAGCTATTTTCCGCAAACCATCCAGTATCAGGTTCTGGATAACAAAAGCCTGACATTACAGGTCTACAATCAAAACCTGTCTGATCTTCCTGTGTATTTACAGGATTATAAGGGCGACTTAAACGTGCAACTACCGGTAACAACCACCAATCATGATCAACTTCGTTTTAACCCGGACGAATTCATTCAAACTGCAGGCTTTTACCGCCTTGCCCAAGATCAACAAACAATTGCTCCCCTGGCCTTCAATTATAACCGCAATGAGTCGGATATGAGTTTTTACAATCAGGAAGAGCTAAATGATATGGCGGAGCAAGAGGGTACTTTTCAGGTGTACAATACAGAAGCCCCCGACTGGCTCGGGCAATACGAAGCAGAGGCAAACCTGATTGAATTATGGAAATACTTTTTGCTCGCTGCGTTACTATTCGCCATTGCAGAACTGTTAATCATCCGTTTCTGGAAATAACAAACGGTCAATTCTTCTTTAGTATAAGATTTTTTAAGAGATCAACAATAAGATTACTCATTAGAGAATCCTATTATTGAACAGGCTAACTTGCTTTGCTATCAGCCGGAAATTCACTAATTCTGTATAAAATCTCTTAAACAGTTTTTGCTATGGATACAAAGAATCCAAAATACTTTATGGATCGCGAAGATCAGTTTGGAGCACATAATTACCATCCGCTTCCGGTTGTACTGGAACGTGGTGAAGGTGTTTATGTTTGGGATGTAGAAGGAAAAAAGTACTATGACTTCCTCGCTGCGTATTCGGCCGTTAACCAAGGTCACTGCCACCCGAAGATTGTAAATGCCTTAATTGAGCAGTCGCGTAAATTAGCACTAACCTCCAGAGCTTATTACAACAATGTGCTTGGCGAATGGGAAGAATATGCAACAAAGCTGTTTGGCTACGACAAAATGCTACCGATGAACTCAGGAGCCGAAGCCGACGAAACTGCACTGAAACTAACTCGCAAGTGGGCCTACAAAGTAAAAGGAATCCCTAAAAACGAAGCTAAAATTGTGGTATGTAATGGAAACTTCCATGGCCGTACCATCACCATCATTTCCATGTCATCCGATCCGGATGCTTACAACGACTACGGCCCTTATACGCCTGGATTCATCCATATACCTTATAACGACATTCCCGCTTTGGAAAAAGCACTGAGCGATCCCAACGTTGCCGGCTTTTTGGTTGAACCAATACAGGCTGAGGCAGGTGTTTACCTACCGGAAGACGGTTACCTGAAAACAGCTGCTGACCTGTGCAAAAAGTACAACGTGCTGTTTATCGCGGATGAAGTGCAAACCGGATTAGCTCGAACCGGTAAGATGCTGGCCTGCGACCACGAAGGCGTACGTCCCGATATATTGGTGCTGGGCAAAGCCATGTCTGGCGGAATGTACCCGGTCTCTTGTGTTTTGGCCGACGATGAAATCATGCTGACAATCAGACCGGGCGAACACGGTTCGACATACGGAGGAAATCCGATTGCTGCGAAAGTTGCGGTTACTGCCTTGGAAGTTATTCTCGAAGAAAGGTTGGCCGAAAATGCGACCCGAATGGGCGAATTATTCCGCAATGAAATGACATCTGTAAAATCAAATTTCATCGAGATTGTGAGGGGAAAAGGCTTACTGAACGCTATCGTGATCAAGCCAACAAACGGCAAAACAGCTTGGGATGTTTGCCTGGAGATGAAAGAAAACGGCATCCTGGCCAAACCTACACACGAACACATTATTCGCTTCACACCGCCATTAATTATCAACGAAGAACAAATGCGTGATGCTATCGCTCGTATCAAAAAGACTTTTGCCGAAATGTAAGTTTATCGAAGCAAAATATAAGAACGAAAAAAAGGAGCTCATGAGCTCCTTTTTTTGTGTCTTTTGTAAAACTGTTTTTCTCAGCATCCCTCTCCCCCTTCTGTACAATTAAATTCGAACTGAAGAGTGACATGATTGATGAAAAACTCGTCGTGCAGGATCTCGTCCATTGCCTCGTCAATTTCACGCGTTTCCGACAGGTGTATATCTGAATCCAATTCCACATGGGCCTCAAAATGGATCGTATGGTCTGTGAGCCGCCATATGTGGATATGGTAAATCTGTTTAACTCCGTTAACCGTCTCCAGTTTTTGTTTCACCTCTGCCGGATCAATCGACGCAGGAGCAAACTGCATCAATATTTCTGTCGACTCTTTCAATAATTTGAAAGTATGCAGAAGTAGATAAATACTTATCAAAAGAGTGACGAGGGGGTCAATCCAGGTCCAGCCCCAGGCCCAAATAAACACAGCTCCAACAATTACTGCCAGGGATGTAAGTGCATCACCCAGCAGGTGCAAATAAGCTGCCTTAATATTTAGGTTTTGATGATGGTCGCCGTGCAGAAGAAATACAGAAAAGCCATTGGCAAGAAAACCTAACACCCCCAAGCCCAACATCCATTTAAAATCAACGACTTTAGGATCGGTAAAACGGTCAATAGCTTCAATCATCAGGTAAAATGAAATCGCGATCAGAACCAGAGCGTTAATAAAAGCAGCCAGAATTTCAGCGCGTTTATATCCGAAAGAGTGTTTTGCTGTTTTTTCCCGACGTCCTAATCGATCGGCAATGTAAGCCAAAAGAACAGCAACACCGTCACTTAAATTATGAATAGCATCTGATATCAATGCCAAACTACCACTAATAATACCGCCTATCACCTGAGCTACTGTAATCACAATATTCAGTAAAAAAGTTATTCCCAGGCTGTTATGCGAATGGTAATGGTGATGTCCGTGATCGTGTCCCATGATCAATAATATTTGAAGCAATAATTTTACCGAAAACTAGTCAAAACCGCGCATTATCGGGTATGTCAATCCGCAAAACAGAAACTAATTCAGAATTTATTTAAACTCGATATAAATAAAACGGTCAGATTTCCCTATTTACACGGCCCTTGTCAAAATAAAGTTTTACGACTTCGGCTGAGCAACTATATTTGTAATACAATAGTAATTCAATGAAGATTAGCTTTATTTTAGTTGAGCCTGCAGTTCCTGAAAATGTAGGAGCTGCAGCCCGTGCAATGAAAACAATGGGTTTCTCTGATATGCGTCTGGTCAATCCGTGTGACCATCTAAGCGATCCGGCCAGGTGGTTGGCTCATGCATCAAACGAGATTCTGGAAGGTGCAACGGTATTCAATAGCTTGGAAGAGGCTGTTCAAGATCTTGATTTCATCATCGGAACATCGGCCAAACAGCGATTAGTGAAAGAAGATTATTACTCGACCCGTGATATCGTGCCTCTAATACAAACAAAAGGAACAGCAGTACAGCACATCGGTATTATATTTGGACGTGAAGACAGCGGACTTCGCAATGAGGAGCTCCGCCGTTGCGACATGGTAACCACAGTACCCTTACAAACAACCTATCCCAGTTTAAACCTCGCCCAGGCAATTATGCTTTATGCTTATGAACTGAGTCAGCTACACGAAACGGGGGCTCAAACGACAACCAGAGAGATAAACGAAAATGGTTTTCGGGCGCTCAAAGACAAAACAAGCCGATTGTTGCTGGAATTGGATTTCAAAGAAGAATCTGCTATTTACCCACGCATTCTGGAACGACTGAATCTGTTGGGCGAAAGCGATATTCACCTGTTGCATTCCATCTGCAATAAGTATTTTGAAAAAAAGAGCAACACCTGATGCAACATTCGTAAATCAGCTGTCGTCTTTCAAACGGATTAAGCTGTTAAACCTTGGAAACACAGTATAAAAACATTCATCAAAACATTATTGACCAATGCAGGTTGGGTAGCCGCGAAGCGCAATTCGAGCTCTATAAATTGTACTACAAATCGATGTACAACACAAGTTTCAGAATTGTAGGCAATACCACCGACGCGGAAGATGTAATGCAGGAATCGTTTTTAAGTGCTTTCAACAAGTTGGACAGCTATGAGGGAAAAGTTAGTTTTGGTGCCTGGCTAAAAAAGATTGTAGTCAACCGTTCATTGGATTATTTAAAAAAGCGACGGGTTATTTTCGAGGAGATCAACGAGCGGATTATAGAAGAAGAGCCCAATCCCCGAATGGAAATTCGAGAAATAGACATGAATAAGCTTAAAGCAGCAGTGATGAAGTTACCTGAAGGCTATCGTGTCGTGTTGAGTCTATACCTGCTCGAAGGTTACGACCACGATGAGATTGCAGAGATTTTGAACATTACCAATGTGTCGTCGCGGACTCAATTGTTGCGAGCAAAACGCAAATTGCGTGATTTACTAGTTAAGGACGAGCTGTTTTCCTTCAATTAATGTGGAATGAAAATACAGAAGCCATGAAAGATTTTGACGACATACTGGAAAACGCAATTCGCGAGAACAAAGCATTTTTCGAAGACGATGCTCCCGAGGGTCATTTCGAGCGGTTTGCGCAGAGGTTGGAACAGCAAAAAGTGAAGCCATTTCGTAACCGGAGAAAAATTTATCTGCAAATTGCAGCTGCTGTTGCCTTTGTTCTGCTGCTGGGAAACCAGGTTCGTATGTACTTGCAACAATCAAAAGCACCCGAGGCAGTCTCCTTAAGCAGTGTTTCGCCGGAATATGCAGAAGCGGAGTTCTATTATACTTCAGCAATTGATCAGGGAATGGAACATTGGAATAAGCTGACAGCCGACGGAATAATATCACCGGACGAACAGCAAATGATGCAGGAAGAAATCAACGATTTCAATTCAACCTATGCCCGACTGCAAAAAGATCTGGCGGCGAACCCGGAAGACGAGCGGGTGATTAACGCCATGTTGGAGCTGTATCAAACCAGGTTGGCCATTATCAACCTGATTATTGACAAACTGGAAGAAGTAAAAAAACAAAAAGCGTATAACCATGATGAAAGTGAAATTTAAACTATTACTGGCACTATTAGCATTCTTGCCGCTGGCTTTACAGGCAGCAGAATACAATAAAACAGTGCACGAGGGCTTCAGCAAGTCGCTGATTACTGCGTTAAATGTCAGCAACAAGTTTGGAGCTATTGAAATCAATGATTTTGGAGGAGACTCGATAACAGTTGACGTTACCATAACCGTTGAAACCAATAGCGAAGGCCGTGCCGAACAATTGATGAGCCTGATTGACATCAACATTTTTCGCAGCGGGAGTTTGTTGAATGCGAAAACAGTTATCGACAACGACTTTAAATCGAAAGAGAACTTCTCGATCGATTATAAAATCAATATCCCGAAAGACCGGGCATTGACTATCGCCAATAAATTTGGAAATGTAGCTGTTCAGGCACTTGACGCGCCGGGCAGTTTCGATATTGCCTATGGTAATATAACCGCAGGCACCTTGAATTCCCCGGGCGATGGCGTTCAATTGGAACTGGCTTACGGAAAAGCCGACATTGAATCAGTGAACAAGATGTCTGGAGAGATTAAGTATTCCAAATTATTCTTTGGGCAAGCGGGCGATTTATCAGTCGAATCGGCTTATTCAGGCATCAACATTGACGAACTGCAGTCGTTGCACCTGGAATCAAAGTATGACGATGTGAAACTAGGCAACGTTAATAAGATTAATGCCGAATCGAAATACACCAACTACAAAATCGAAGAGCTGACCGGCGAAATTGACATCGAAACAGCTTACGGCTCGGTGAACGTAGGAAAAGTATCGCCAAACTTTAAGACGATCAACATTTCGAATACCTATGGTGGCGTATCTTTGGGCATGGAAGGTCTCTCCTACCTGATTGATGCTGAATGCGACTATTGCGATGTGAAATACCCAGCCGACCAATTCCAGGGTAATCGCTCTAAAGACAACGCCAAACTTACCGTGCAGGGTAACATTGGCTCGACTACAGGAATGCAAAAGGTAGTCATAAGAAGCCGTTACGGTGGCATTAAATTAAGTTATTAGCACTACATTTTTTAGAACATATAACCGCAGGTAAGCCACCTGCGGTTTTTTTAGCATCAAACTCAAACTGCTTAACTCGCCTTACGAATTCGTTCATGGCGAAAGGAACAGATTTAAAAAATCTTTGCCATATTGCGGACTCTCCAACCGAAATGATCGGGAAGATCCGGTTCCTGTTAGAACAGGAATTTGGGGAAGAAAAAATTAGAAAGCGAAAACTGAATTTGGAAACATTGCACGCCAATGAACTTAATGCACAAAAAATTATTGAGCTTTTATAGCCTCTTCGTCATTTGCTTTTTACCTGTAGTAACCAAGGCCCAGCCTGTTCAAATAACATTTGATTTTCCGGCATTACGCGATAGTCAGCTTATTGTAGGAAGCTACTATTTCGGTGGGCTGTATGTTAAAGATACCGTTCAGCTCGACAAGCACGGGATGGCAGTACTGAAGAAAGACAGCACACTGGCTCAGGGGATTTACCAGATTTATTTTAACGCGGATGAGCATTACGACTTTCTGCTCGCCGACGATCAGCAGTTTTCCATCAAGCTGGATGAAGGCTCGAACCGACCGACCATTGACGGTGCTACAGAGACGACTCAATTTCAGGATTACATCAACTATTTGGCGAAACAAAAAGCCAGGTTTGCTGAGTTATCTGCAAGGCAACACCAACTAAAGAACCAACCGGATTCGCTGGCTTTAATAAAAAATGAAATTCATCAGCTGGATCAGGATGTGAAAAAGTACCAGTTTGAAAAAGGGATGCAAAACAGAGATAAACTCATTGGGAAAGTATTGCTGGTGAATCACCAGACGGAGCTTGACCCGACACAGATTCCCGCAAAAGATCAAGCCAACGACTCGTTAAAATGGGTGTATGAGTATAACTTCCGCAAACAGCATTACTGGGATTATTTCGATTTGAGTGACCTCGCCTTGTGGCACACACCTTTCGTCAAGGAGCGTCTGGACGAATACTTCAACAAGGTACTTCTGCAAACACCCGACAGTGTTCTGCCCGAAACAATAGCCCTGATCGAACAGAACCGGGACAACCCCGAACTATTTCAAAATATCACTTCATACCTGGTAAATAATACAATCCAGTCGAAAATGATGGGTATGGAGAATGTGTTTGTTGCCTTGGCCAAGCGCTATTACCTGGGCGGACAAGCCTTTTGGGCCGACGAAAAAACCATGGACAACATCCGCCGCGAGGTCGCACTACGCCAAAATAACCTGCTTGGCAATAAAACACCCGACTTGTTGCTTGAGGATGCTGACGGCGAATTTAGCAGCTTGTACGAAAGCCCTACGCCCTACACCTTGCTGGCATTTTGGGAACCGGGTTGCAACCACTGCAAAAAAGAAATCCCCAAGCTTTACGACGAACTATTCTTAAAAGCAAGCCCTTCGCAGCTATCAGTTTATGCGGTTTATACCATGACCGACAAAAAAGAATGGACCGATTTTATAAATGAACACGGGTTGAGTGGATGGCAAAACCTTTGGGACCCCAAGCAGATTTCCGAAATGAAAGCCCTGTACGGCATTCGCACAACGCCCTCCTTCTTTTTACTCGACAAGGATAAAAAGATCATCGCCAAACAGCTGGACGTTGCCGGATTGCGCCATTTCCTGAAAGTGAAGGGAGTAATCGAATAAACGCGTCGTAGCCTGGCTGAAGGTTCGCCACCGCCAACATCAGGAAAAGAACAAAGCCCCAATTGAAATGTTAAAGATTTGAGGAGAATGAAAAATGGAAAGAGATAAATTTAAAAACTTACGATACCGTCTGATGGAGGTCGAAAGCTGGCCTCTGAAATACATGTTCAAGTTTATTACTCCGAACGAGGACGGCAAGGTTGAACAGGTAAAAGCCCTGCTTCCCGATAAAGGCGAACTATCATTCAAGCACACTTCGAGCTTAAAATATGTAGCCATTACTTGTGTGGCAATCATGAATAATGCAGACGAAATTATCGACATTACCGAAAAAGCCGACCGCATTGAGGGGGTGCTGATTCTGTAGTATATCCCTTCCTGGCCCATTTCAAACCGCTACTGCGTCATCCTGTTTAAAGACGAAGAGCCGGCACTCGGAAACCAATGCCCCGCCATGCTTTTATAACTTTTATTGCGACCCGTTTTTATTTTTAATTACAAATTCTCTTAAACGCGTAATGTATTCTCAAAACTTTGATGATGTACATTAGAACGAATAGTATCCCCATCGCGAATAATAAAGTCTCAAACTCAGTTTCAATTCTTTTGCTGAGCAAATAAACCATCAATAAAAAACCTACGATCATTAATATAGCAAAGACTGGTATTGAATAAGTTAGACTGATTTTATTTTTTTCTATTGAACCAGTAATCGATAAGGGTAGATTTGTTCTTGTCGTCAAAATAATGCGTTCAGTTTCTAACTTGAAGCCTTGTCCATTACGTTCGCCAGAAAATGAAACTCTCATAGACCGCTTAAAGTCTTTCCAAAAACTTAATGAAAACAAAGAAAAAGGGAAGATATATAGTTTAGCCCTATCCTCCACAGAAATCAATCTCTCCGCAAGCGCCCTTTCGAGTTCGGACTTTCTTTTCTTTGATATTAATTGCTCTTTATAAATAATAACCATTTGCTTTTGGTTTAAATGGGCTGCAACTCGCAAACAACAGCGCCATGTATTGTAATATTGCCTGTCTCATTTGCAGAGATCTTGTTATACATCCCAAACGGAGGATTAACAACACCTAGTTAGATTTCGCCCGAATTTACAACCATTCATAATATTATTTTTCACTTCTAGTGAAATTGTAGACAATATAAATAAGGTGCTTTCGTAGCTTACCTAATAGTAAATCCAGTTTATAATACAGATCCAGTTATTCTGAGCCCTTTTTTCGATGTCCATCGTCGCTGTGGAATAGTCCACAACTTCTATTTCCAATTCCTCCATAAATATTTCCTATCTCATAAGCTATATTTCGCAGGAAGAATCTATAATTTCCTGCTCCATAATCATGCTCACCTTAGCCAGAGAAATTATTTACAAGTCCACAGAGTTGGTGGGATAGTCCATCATCATCATTTCCTTGGTCAGCGTCTTTCTGGAATGTTCCATAAGAACAATTTCCGAAGAAAAGCAAAATAGTTAATGCAATAAATCCGGTCAGTCTCAGGATTGAAAAGAAAATAAATTACAACTATTCATTCGCAAGATAAAGCACTTTTACTTTGTATTTCTTTCCCGTTTCAGCGTTGGTGAGCCTTACAAAATAAATCCCCGGATGGTAGCCATCCAGGTTCATTGAGATGCGGTCAGTACCGTCGATACTATAATTCAGCGGATAAGCATTACCCAGCAAATCGAACAATTCAGGATTTTCGTACTGCCCGTCCTGCTCGAAGCGAATGGTCAGCTCTTGCCCATAGGCCAAAGGATTGGGGAAAGCCACCCATTTTACATCCTCATTTTCAAACGGATTATACTCTTCAGTATCGTCGTGGTAACATACCAACGCTTCCATTACAGCCGAAGATCCGGCTGTTGAATTGGCTTTCTCCGGATAGCTGTACCAATCGCCTCCATCGCGGATAAAGAACGAATTGCTGCTGCTTGTACGATCAGCCAGATAAACGGCAAACTCGTCATTAGCTCCAAGATTTTCGATGGACCACGACAGGTAAAATTCGCTACCGGCGGCCACTTCGCGGTCGAACGAGAAAAAGTTCATTGTCCCCTCATTCACTCCGGTCAGCTCAAAATCCTGGCTATACAATAATTCTCCCGGGACGCTCCCACCCTGGTAAACTGAGATCGTCAACCGGGCATTTGCAGAACTTATAAACGATTGGGCTACTCCGAGCCCCAACCCTTGTATTTTGCAAGTATCGCCGAACGCAAATAACTCGGCAAATTCGGTAAACCCATAGGCATTAGTGCCCCCGTAGTAACCATCGGCTTCGTTAGCGTTGTTGATCAAAGCAGCCGAATGCTCGTCGCTATCAATCAAATTGGTCACCATTGTACATTGCTCGGTCGCGGCATATGGATTATAGCCTGAAACAGAAGTAGACCCTTTGTCGTTAGGATCGAGCCAGGCTTTCAATTGTTGGTCGCTTCCGGAATAATAATCCCACGCATAACTGAATTGCGAAAAATAATCACTAACAGGACTCGAACAGGTTGCATCGCCACCGACCAGCGAGCCACGCACCCGCATGCGCTGGTCAATCAGGCTGGCTCCCGACGATCCAGCCTCAGTTGTCCCCTCATCCCATTCACCAATCTTCCAAAACGAACCAGTTACATAATCGCTGGTATAAGATGATCTGGTCGGCGAATTCCTGTCAACAGCAACCTTCTTGATATCTCCCAGTGGGTGATGAATGGAAACCGTGGAATCAGGCACATTCGATGAACGATCCCACCCAAGATAGTAAGGCTGAAAGCTTTGGGGAGGTGCCACACTCATCTCCACCAGCGAAAAATCCAAATCGGATGACGTAGCCTTCAGACTACTTCCACTTAATGAACTCAATATTTCACCATCGATACTTTTGCAATAAGGCGATTCGTAGTTAAAAAGAAAAACGCTCACAGCCGCATCACTGTCATCCACAATGCAGTGATGAGCCGTGTAAACATAGGGCGTACCATCGCGTTCGGTATTATTCAACAAACTGCCGGTACACAGTTCGGTGCCACCAATTAAGATTCGGCAAACCGCATTCGCGGCCTCGCGATATTGATCAAGATAATCGCAATTCACATTCACGTTGCACGATCCCGACTCCCCCAGTGGCCTGCGACCTCCACTCCAGGCTTTCAAGCCAACAAAATCGTGGTTGACCGATTTCAATTGAAGCTCGCCTGAAAATGCAGCGTCTACAGGCTCTTCGTACTGTAATACCAGCTTGTCGCCGACAACCGGCAACGTAGCCAACTTTAAATCAGCTTTGTTATTCTCATCGGTAAAAGCGCCTAGCAAGTCAGTGCCGTCTTCCGAAAACAAGAACAAACGAGCGCCCTCCGGTAATCGATACCGATCGAACACCACGTTGAGCGATAAGGCCCCGGGAGACGATAAACGCAATTGCCACACCCGATAATCACCCGTATCGTACCATTGACCAGAGTTATTCAGGTTGAAATCAACAGGAATAGCATAGGCAAACCGAAATGATTTAAGTGTATTTGTTTGTTTTTGCAGCCGTTGTACCAACTCAATCTCTTCCGCAGGAATCGATAATTCCTCGAAAGCATCAGCACGAGCTGATTTTACAACCTGAATAGAAATCGGCTTTCCACCGTGCGATAGCTGTGCCCGCACCGGGGAAAACACCAATAGCAACAAAAACAGAGGTAGGCATCGAATAAGCATAATCTCGACTTGCGTTTAATCAAAAATAGGCAATTCAGTTGGAATAAGCAGATGTTTGTGTCACTCAAAATAGTGAGCCACATTATTCGTCCTCATTTCTGTCCCAAGCTAAGCCTGTAAAACAGGCTTTCGACAGTACAAATACTTCAAATGAATTTAACCTGAGTAAGCTTATCTTTCTTTATTTTTGATGAATATGAAAGTACTTGTAATGTATGTAAACCGCTTTAGCTACAAAACAGCGGAGAAAAACCTGGAAAGTGTTCAGGACTTGGACGAAACGAAAGAGTTTACTGATGCCATTCTTGCGTTTATCCAAGTTGAAGAAAAGGATGAAGAAAAAGATGTCGGCAGTAGAGAAAAGAAGTTGGTTAATCACCTAAAGTGGACAGCCCGCAAGAACGAAGCGAACCGGATTATACTGCACTCATTTGCCCATTTATCCGAGTCGAAAGCGTCGGTTCCCTTTACCCACGAGCTCTTCAATCTGGCTGAAAAGCGACTGCAAAACGCGGGGTACGAAACTGCCCAAACACCTTTTGGCTACTTTCTCGATTTACAGATCGATGCGCCGGGCTTCTCGCTAGCCCGCATTTGGGCCGATTTATAATCAATCTCCCAAGCTATTCGCTGTTTAGGCGAAACTTGGAACTTAAAACTTGGAATTTGAAACTTGTCAATCTACATAGCCATTTCGAACTACCAACGAATCAACTGGGACTGGTTAATCATTCGGTTCTTTTGCCATTCGAGCCGAAGGACGGCCAACGATATTCTGCAGGATTGCATCCCTGGGATTTAGATGAGGCAACTGATGATAACTGGCTGCAGATGCTTGAGGTAATTATTCAAAACCCGCAAGTATTAGCCATTGGCGAATGCGGTATCGACCGTAGTTTAGAAACTCCGATCGACCGACAAATTGCCTGCTTTCTGCCGCACGTTGAATTAGCCGAAAAGTATTCAAAGCCGGTGATTTTACACGCTGTTCGCAGCTACTCCGATCTGTTGCAACTCAAAAAGAAACAGAACGCAACTACACCTTGGATCCTGCATGGTTACCAAGGGAATACTGAAACCACAAAACAACTGGCCAAGTACAATTTCTGCTTTTCAATTGGAACTGCGCTTTTGAACGATCGTCAAAAATTGAATCAAAGCTTAGCTGAAATCCCACTAAATCAGCTCTTTTTCGAGACAGATGAAAGTACCGTAAATATTGAAAGTATTTATATTTTTGCCGCAGAACAGTTAAACATTCCCTTGCAGAAATTGCAAAAGCAGGTATTTGACAACTATCAACGAATTTTTGGATCATGAAGAACTGGCAGGAACGTACCCTTTTGATGTTGGGTGAAGAAGGATTGGCAAAATTAACCAACGCACATGTTTTAGTGGTTGGACTTGGAGGTGTAGGCGCTTATGCAGCTGAGCAAATTTGTCGCGCGGGTGTAGGTAAAATGACAATTGTGGATGGCGATGTGGTTGAAGCAACAAACCGCAACCGACAGCTTCCTGCACTCATCAGCAACGACGGTAAACCCAAAGCTGAAATCATGGGAGAACGTTTTCGCGATATTAACCCCAATATGGAAGTAAAGGTCATCAACGAGTATCTGAAGGATGACCGAATGATTGAGATTCTTGAATCCGATCAGTTTGACTATGTTGTTGATGCCATTGACACACTGGCGCCCAAGGTATTCCTGATTTATCACAGTGTACAACGCAATATACCTATTGTGAGCTCGATGGGAGCCGGCGGGAAGTTTGATCCTTCATTAATTCAAAACTCCGACATCTCAAAATCCTACAACTGCAAACTAGCTCGCATGCTGCGTAAACGCCTCTACAAACTGGGCATTCGCAAGGGAGTTCAGGTTGTGTTTTCACCCGAGGAGGTAGATAAAGACCGGGTTCGTCTTGAAGAAGGACGTAACAAAAAATCGGCTGTTGGAACTATCTCGTACATGCCGCCGCTTTTCGGATGTCACATTGCATCAGTTGTGTTGCGAAATTTGCTTGGAGAAAAGTGCTAGCTGGTACAATTGTTGATGTAAAATATATAGAAAAACCTGAGCTATGAAAAGACCATTTGTTTCACTCTCGCTTGTAGCAATTGCCATTGTAATGCTTCAATCTTGTGCTGGTCCGCAAGCAATCACAAAGTTGTTACCGGAGCGAGAGGCAGACAAATGGCTTTACGGAGAGGCTTTCCTGTCCGATTCTATTTACGGAATTTCATACGAAATAGGCTTCGACCGCATCCTGGATGGTTGTTATCTGTTCGATTTTCATATTACCAACCACTCGAATCTAGCCTTAGTAGTTGATCCAGCTGAATTCAAATGTCAATCTTTTGACCAGCTGATGAACCCCAAAACAGCAGAAATACCCGCTATTGATCCGGAAAAAAAGATTTTGCAATACGATATGGGCATTGCTCAGAACGAATCCGTTGCCAAACACCATATTGGCAATGTTCTGGTTGGTATAGGTGCTGCCATTGCCGCCAATGCGATCATTGGAACAGATAATCCACGCAACGATAATTTGCGATGGGCCGTCACAGATGGTATAATGGCGACTGCAGTTACGGCCAGCGACCGCGCTCAATTTGAAGCACAGGACTTAAGGCAGCTCAAAGACGCATGGGCAAATAACACCATCCGCAAAACAACCCTCGACACCAATTATGCAATGCACGGAAAGGTATTCTTTCCGGCGACACCAAGTGCAGCTTACATCAAACTTTTCATCCCTGTGGATGATCAAACGCTCGAATTTGACTTTAAACAAGTTAAGGTCCCTGCTCAATAAATTTTGCTGTTTGCAGAAACAAGCTTTCTTGGCATTTTGATATCCTATTTTTATTTTTTCTAAATAAGACGTTGCGATTCTTAAAACTATTTTCTACGTTTGTTGTGAAATATCACGAAAACGGATGAATAACAGCCACACATATCTACATTCTGCAAACATCGCTTCTATGATGTTTACTGCTGTTTTCATGCCATCCATGTCTATGTGCATGCGATAGCCTTCATTCGGTATTCTGTGAGTACGGATTGAAGGCGTTCAAGATTTTTCCCAATAAATTTCCAATCGTTTTATTTTCAAAAATAGAAGGCTATGCCCGAGTGTATTGTACGGTTTAGCGGTGACAATTTGAAGAAACCGCGTATTATCAGTAGTCTGGTAGCTTTGCTTACCAAATCCAATGAGAAGCATCTTTTAGTCGTATCGGCTCCGCGTGAAATACAGGATTTGTTGACACAAGGCCTGTTACCATTGCGTTCATCATCCGGAAATCCACAGATTCTGATTTCCCAGATAAAAGACGAAGTTGACAAAATAAAAAAAGAATATGGACTGAGTGAGTGTCCCAAACTGACAGAAGCGCTCAATAAATTGGACATTCTGTTGCAAGGAATTCATTTCACTGGCGACTTCTCCCCTGCCTTGCAAGATCAAGTCATTTCGTTTGCAGAAAAAATTTCAACGATACTTTTAGCTGCCGTACTGGAACAAAACAAGCTGAAGTCACAAATTATCTTCCCCGAAGAACTTGGCTTGGTGGTCAGCGAGGAATTTGGCAACGCCAGTATCTACCTTGAAGAATCCCAAACAGCTATTAAAGCCCATAATTTTGGTGCAATCACCTTGGTTCCGGGTTCCGTTGGTAAAACCCAGAAAGAAAAAATTGCCCGTATCGGAGACCGTGCTGCTGATTATACCGCGGCTGCCTTGGCCTCTATATTCAACACGGATCGTCTGGAGCTTTGGCAAATTCGCACCCCTTTTAAAACTGCCGATGAAGACTTTGTCGAGAAGGCCGATTATATTGAAAGCTTAACGTATGCTGAAGCTTCCGAATTGTCCTATTTCAATTACTCAGGGATTCACCCACGTATTGTTGAACCTTTGATTGATAAGCACATTCCGATATTGGTATACGATCTGCAAAATGATCAAAAAATTCTTCGTACGCGTATTAACTCTCAAAGCATTGTTTCGCCTCACATCGTCAAAAGTGTTGCTCATACCGACGATATTGCCATTTTAAAACTAAATGGCCCCGGAGTTGGATTCAAACCTGGTATTTTAGCCAAAGTAACAAGCGCATTTAATAAGAACCATATCAATATCCGATCTGTTATTACTGCACAAACCAGCATCAATATACTAATAGACAAAGCCGCTGTGAGCCGTGTAAAACAATTAACAGAAGATCTTAATCTACCATCGGTAAGCAATGTAGAAATTGCCGATAAAGTTTCACTGATTGCGATTGTCGGACATGGGATGCAGGCTCACCACGGCATTTCAGCCCAATTATTCGCGGCTGTCGCTAATAACAAAATCAATGTATTGCTGAGTGGTTCAGGTGCATCGGACTTGGTTAGCTACTTGGTGATCGATGAGAATGACAAACCCAAAGCGATCAAGGAAATTCACAAGACCTTCTTTAATTAAACAGACTATCAAAATTTCAAATACCTAAAAAACAAAACAATGACAAGTAAAAACTTAAAATTCGAGACACTGCAGTTACATGCAGGTCAAGAAGCCGATCCGACAACGGGATCCCGGGCTGTGCCAATCTACCAAACCAGCTCGTATGTATTTAAAGATTCCGACCATGCAGCGAATCTGTTTGGATTAAAAGAATTCGGAAATATTTACACCCGATTGATGAACCCGACGTCAGATGTGTTTGAAAAACGAATTGCTGCTCTAGAAGGTGGTGTAGCTGCTTTATCGGTCGCTTCTGGCCACGCTGCACAATTTCTGGTTTGCAGTACGTTGCTGACTCAAGGCGACAATATTGTCAGCTCCCCTTATTTGTATGGCGGAACTTACAACCAATTTGCGGTAACCTTTAAAAATTTTGGTTGGGAAACACGCTTTACAAAAGACCTGAAAGCTGAGTCTTTTGAAGCACTGATCGACGAGAATACAAAGATCATTTATCTGGAAACCATTGGTAACCCGGGCTTTGTTATCCCGGATTACGACGCGATTGCTGCGGTTGCTAAGAAATACGACATTCCTCTGGTTGTTGACAATACATTTGCAGGTGGCGGTTATCTGTTCAGACCAATTGAGCACGGAGCGAACATCGTAGTTGAATCAGCCACCAAATGGATTGGCGGACACGGCACCAGCCTTGGTGGCGTCATCGTTGACGCTGGAAACTACAACTGGGGGAACGGTAAATTCCCTAGTTTCACAGAGCCATCTGAGGGATATCATGGTTTAAAGTTCTGGGATATTTTTAACTTTGACGGCCCGTTTGGGAACATTGCTTTTATAATCAAAGCGCGTGTTGAAGGGTTACGTGATTTCGGACCTGCACCGAGTCCATTCAACTCCTTCTTGTTGTTGCAAGGTCTGGAAACCTTGTCGTTAAGAATGGAACGCCACGTTGAAAATGCGCAGAAGCTGGCAGAATGGCTGGAAAACCATCCGAAGGTTGAAAGCGTAAACTACCCGGGGTTGAAAAGCAATCCGTCTTACGAACTGGCACAGAAGTATTTGAAAAAAGGTGCAGGAAGCATGCTTTCGTTAATTGTAAAAGGTGGTGTTGAAGAGGCCAAGAAAATTGTGGAAAGCCTTGAACTGGTAAGCCACCTGGCCAATGTTGGCGATGCGAAGACGTTGATTATTCAACCGGCTGCAACAACACACCAGCAATTATCAGCCGAGGCACAATTAGCAGCAGGCGTTTACCCCGCACAGCTGCGCATTTCGGTCGGGCTTGAGCATATCGACGATATTATTGCCGATTTCGATCAGGCATTGAGTAAGATTTAAGTTGAAATAAGGATACCCCGGAGTTTACGTAACTCCGGGGATCAATTAAATAAAAGGAATTTGTTATGCCATTAAATATTCCGGATAAATTGCCAGCGATTGAAATGCTGCTGAAGGAGAATATCTTCGTAATTGACCAAACGCGAGCGTCTCAACAGGATATTCGCCCTTTGCGCATTGCCATCTTAAACCTGATGCCGCTCAAAATCACGACTGAAACGGATTTACTTCGGGTGTTGTCGAACTCGCCGTTGCAGATTGAAATTGAGTTCCTGAAAATAAAGGACCACGAACACAAACACACATCAGCCGAGCATATGGCCATGTTTTATAAAACCTTCGACGAAATTAAGTCGCAAAAATTCGATGGCATGATTATTACCGGAGCTCCGGTAGAACATCTTCCTTTTAACGAAGTTACGTATTGGGGCGAGATTCAGGAAATCATGGATTGGTCGCTGACGAATGTAACCTCCTCATTGTTTATTTGTTGGGCATCACAAGCGGCTTTATTTCACTTCTACGGAATTCCAAAGTATCCGCTGGACAAAAAGATGTTCGGGGTGTTCAAGCATCACATTTCAGACCGAAAAATACCGATCTTCCGTGGCTTTGACGATGAATATTATGTGCCACACTCTCGCCACACAGAGGTAAGAGCTGAAGATATCAACAAGGTAGAAGGCTTAGACATCATCTCCAGTTCTGATGATTCGGGGGTAAATATGGTTATGGCAAAAAATGGCCGTCAGATTTTCATTACCGGTCATGCAGAATACTCGCGGTTGACGCTAAATGATGAATACAAGCGCGATGTTTCGCGAAATCTTCCGATTGAGATTCCTGTGAACTATTACCCGAACGACGATCCAAGCCAGAAGCCAATCTTGAGATGGCGCTCAGCTGCAGACCTGTTGTTTACTAACTGGCTGAACTACTACGTTTACCAGGAGACGCCTTACGATTTGGACGATATTAAGTAAGCTAAAAATTGCTGCTGATTGAATAAAATTAAAGCCTCTCGTGGTCCTTCAACCGCAGGAGGCTTTTTTGTTCTTTCAAAATTTCGTTAATTTTAGAAAAACAAAAACTTCAAGAATGACAAGTCAAAAAAAGATAGCTGTTGTTTTATCCGGTTGTGGAGTCTACGATGGCGCTGAAATTCATGAGGCAACGCTCACCATGCTTGCCATTGCTAAGTTGGGAGCAAGCTACACCATCTTCGCCCCGAACATTACACAATATCACGTCGTTAACCACCTGACTGGTGAAGAAATGGACGAAACCCGCAATGTGTTGGTTGAATCTGCACGAATTGCACGTGGTAAAATTTCGGATCTGAAGGATTATGATCCGGCTGATTTCGATGCAATCGTGTTTCCCGGTGGATTTGGAGCGGCTAAAAATTTGAGCACATTCGCATTTGATGGACCAAACTGCACCGTCAAGGAAGATGTTGTTAGTGCTGTTAAAGCTACAGCCGACGCAAGAAAACCGATCGGAGCTCTATGCATTGCTCCTGCCGTTATTACACGCATATTGGGCAATATTGATGTAACGATAGGCGATGATCAGGGAACCGCCCATGCAATTGAAAAAATGGGCGGGAAACACATTCGATCCACCCATGGCGAGATTGTAATCGACCGAAATTATAAGGTCGTTACAACCCCATGCTACATGCTCGACGCAACAATTGATCAAATTGAGATCGGCGCAAAAAATGTCATCAAAACAATCCTAACGATGTGCTAATAACTAATTGTGCTTCTGAATAGACTACATACTCAGAAGCACAATTATCAAAAATTTACAACACCTTTTGCATCGCTTAATTTAAGGTGCTCGTACAGTTGTTTTCTGATTACATCAGGAATTCTTGTTGACTTTTGCTCTTTAAAGTCATAATGAACAAGGACCGTTTTACCGCGAGCTCCAACGCGTCCCTTTTGATAGGCCTCCTGCACAACTTCAAACGACGAATTTCCAATTCGCTCTATCCATGTTCGGATCTCCACATCTCCGTTATAATACATCTGTGAAACAAAATCAACTTCGAAGCGCGCCAGAATTAAATTCCAGTTTTTAACAGTTTGCTCCGGATTAAATATGCTAAAAAGCGGATTTCTAGCTAATTCAAACCAAGTCGGCATCACGGTATTATTCACGTGACCCAGCCCATCAATCTCACCAAACCTGGGAGTAATCTTCATCGAAAACATAGGCAATAATTTAGGTTAAAGGAAGAACTTCACTCACACAAAAGTCAGTTACACCATCGTTACTGTCATTTTCACGGTTTGATTTGATAGTTTCTGATTTCCGCTTTTGGGAGTCAAAACAGATCGGAACAATGTTTCGGCTGTTTAATTGGTGAGTTACACTTGGTTTTAGGTAAAATTCATAAAAAAATCCATTAACGACTTTAAGATCTTTTTATAATATTGGCTTTTAATGTAATTTCTTAACATTTAATTCAGATTCGACTGATCTTTCATTAAAACGGGTTTAAATAAGCGGCTTTTTCCGGGCCTGCCTGCCTATTTTTTTATCTTTACGTTTCATTTTTCAGAGCAATTTATACTATTTCTTCATTATGAAACAAATCAAATACGTTACGCCCGAAGAGGCTGTAAAAGTTATAAAATCCGGAGATCGTGTTCACCTTAGTAGTGTGGCTGTTACGCCTCATACGCTAATAAAGCCTATGGTTGAGCGTGGTCGGAACGGCGAACTTTACGATGTAAAAATTCAGCACATCCACGTTGAAGGAAACTTGGAATATGCAAATCCTGAATTTGAAGGGATTTTCGTTTCTGAGCAGTTTTTTGTTGGTGGAAACTTGCGTAAGCAAACGCAAGCAGGATATGCAGACTATATTCCTGTATTCCTGAGTGAAACACAAAAATTGATCCGTGAAGGTTACTGCAAAGTAAACGTAGCGATGGTTATGTGTTCTGTTCCTGACAAACATGGATACGTTTCATTGGGTACATCTGTTGACGCAACTTTGGCTGCAATTGAGACTGCTGATGTAGTTATCGCAGCAGTTAACCCGAACGTTCCACGTGCTTTTGGTGATGCGATGATTACCATCGACGATATTGACATCTTCGTGGAAGATGATATCGAATTGTACGCTCACGGAATGGCTGAGTTGTCGGAAACTGACATCCAAATCGGTAAAAACGTTGCTGAATTGGTTGAAGACGGCGCTTGTTTGCAAATGGGTATCGGTGGAATCCCGAACGCTGTATTAGCTCAATTAGGCAACCACAAGGACTTAGGTGTACACACTGAAATGTTCGCCGATGGTATCCTTCCATTGGTTGAAAAAGGAGTCGTAACCGGTAAACGTAAAAATCTGGATAAAGGTAAAATGGTTGCCTCGTTCCTGATGGGGACAAAAAAACTTTACGACTTCATTGATGACAACCCTCGCGTTGCGATGATGGACGTTGGTTACACTAACAGCGTTGCTGTAATCCGCCAGTTGGACAAATTGACCGCTATTAACTCTGCATTGGCAATCGACTTAACCGGCCAGGTTTGTGCGGATTCAATCGGTATCAAACACTACTCTGGTGTTGGTGGTCAAATCGACTTTATCCGTGGAGCAGGTTATTCAAAAGGAGGTAAACCAATTATCGCCCTTCCTTCTGTTACAGCAAAAGGAGTTTCTAAAATTTCTCCGATCTTGTTACCAGGATCAGGCGTTGTTAGTACTCGTTCAAATATGCACTGGGTAGTTACTGAATTTGGTGCAGTTAACCTGTATGGAAAAACATTACAAGAACGCGCTAAATTGCTGATTTCAATTGCTCACCCTGACCATAAAGATTCTCTTGACCAGGCGGCCTTTGAACGGTTCGGATCTCACTTCCACTTTGTAAAAAAAGAATACTAAAATAAAAAAGGCAAGCACTCTCGGAATGCTTGCCTTTAACTTAAAACAGAATACCTGACTTATGTAGATATGGCAACATGAATACATAAGTTTTTTCGACTTATTTTTTCGAATATTTATCTGTTTTGTTTTAAAACAATAACTGAATTTTATTGCGTTATATATTTTAATATTATTCACATTAATTACTCATTAAAATGAAAATATCTCACATTGAACACATTGGAATCGCTGTAAAAAGCTTAGAAGAAGCTATACCTTACTATGAGAAGGTATTAGGTCTGAAATGCTACAACGTAGAGGAAGTAGCTGACCAAAAAGTAAAAACAGCTTTCTTCAAAGTAGGAGAAGTAAAAATTGAATTATTGGAATCAACAGATCCTGAAGGCCCAATCGGTAAATTTATCGAGAAAAAAGGACAAGGTATCCACCACTTGGCTTTCGCTGTTGACGGCGTAGACGAAGCATTGACTGAAGTTGAAGCTAACGGCGTAGCACTTATCGACAAAAAAGCCCGTAAAGGCGCTGAAGGATTGAACATTGGTTTCTTGCACCCAAAATCAACTTTAGGTGTATTAACTGAACTTTGCTGCGAATAATTTCTGTACTCCTCAATCTTTGAATGAAATAACGATGAACAATCAAGACAAAATCAAACAACTTATCGAACTTCGTAATGAAGCGAAACTCGGTGGTGGTGAAAAAAGAATTGAAAAACAACACGAGAAAGGTAAATATACCGCTCGTGAACGTATCGAGATGCTTTTGGACGAAGGTAGTTTCGAGGAATTTGACATGTTCGTTAAACACCGCTGTACCAATTTTGGTATGGAGAAATCTAAATTCTTAGGTGATGGTGTCGTAACTGGACAAGGTACGATCGACGGACGTCTAGTATACGTTTTTGCTCAAGATTTCACCGTATTTGGTGGATCATTGTCGGAAACATTTGCCGCAAAGATTTGTAAAATCATGGATATGGCACTGAAAATGGGTGCGCCGGTTATCGGTATTAACGACTCAGGTGGTGCTCGTATTCAGGAAGGTGTAACTGCATTGTCTGGTTATACTGAAATTTTCCAGCGCAACATCATGGCGTCAGGTGTTATTCCTCAGATTTCTGCAATCTTTGGTCCTTGTGCTGGGGGTGCAGTTTACTCTCCTGCTCTGACTGACTTTATCATGATGACCAAAGAACAATCTTATATGTTCGTTACTGGTCCTAAGGTGGTAAAAACGGTAACAGGCGAAGTTGTAACTGATGCACAGTTGGGGGGTGCTTCGGTACACGGTTCTAAATCAGGTGTTTCTCACTTTATTGCAGAAGACGAACAAGAAGGTATTTCTTTACTCCGTAAGTTATTGAGTTACTTACCACAAAACAACCTGGAAGATGCTCCAATTTATCCTTGCGACGATCCAATCGATCGTTTGGATGACTCATTGAATGAAGTAATTCCTGACAATCCAAATAAACCATACGACGTAAAAGACGTAATTCACTCGATTACTGACTACGGCGAGTTCCTTGAAGTACACCGTAACTATGCACAAAACATTGTTGTTGGTTTTGCTCGTTTCAATGGTATCTCTGTAGGTATTGTAGCTAACCAGCCAAATTATCTGGCGGGTGTATTGGATATAAATGCTTCTCGTAAAGCTGCACGTTTCGTACGTTTCTGCGACGCATTTAACATTCCATTGGTAACATTGGTTGATGTACCTGGATTCTTGCCTGGTACAGCTCAGGAATACGGTGGTATCATCACACACGGTGCTAAATTGTTGTTTGCTTACGGTGAGGCTACTGTTCCTAAAGTAACAGTTATCCTGCGTAAATCTTACGGTGGTGCTTACTGTGTAATGAGTTCTAAACACTTACGTGGTGACTTGAACTACTCATGGCCAACCGGAGAAATCGCAGTAATGGGACCTAAAGGTGCAATTGAAGTACTTCAAAGCAAGAAAATTGGCGCGATTGAAGATCCAGCAGAACGCGCGAAATTTGTTGCAGAAGCAGAACAAGAATACAAGGATAAATTCGCAAACCCATACAATGCAGCTCAATATGGTTACATCGACGATGTAATCGAGCCACGTAACACTCGTTTCCGTATTATCCGCGCATTACAGTCTTTAGCAACTAAAAAGGACATGATGCCTCCTAAAAAGCACTCCAATATCCCATTATAAAACAAGATCATGCAAAGAAAATTCAAACCTTTATTTGCCGGGATCATTGTTTTACTATTCGTAGCCACCTCACATGTGCTCTTCGCACAGGGGGCTTCGGATTTGAAATTTAATGAGATCCTGGTACACAACGAATCGAACTTCATGGACGAATATGGTCAAAGAAGTTCTTGGTTGGAGATTGTGAACTCGTCTTATAGCAAGGTAAATATCGGAGGATGTTATTTAACCGATGATAAGGAAAACCCAACAAAATATTGGGTACCTAGCAACTCACAGGAAACACTTTTGTCTCCACGCGGATTTACCGTATTCTTCGCTGATGGAAAACCTTCTCGTGGTATTTTTCACTTAAATTTCCAGCTCGAAGAAGGAAAAACGATCTATCTGTTTGATGCTAATGGCCGTACATTGATTGATGAAGTCAAAGTTCCGGTAGGTCTGGCTCCTGATTACGTGTACTACCGCGAATCAATCGATTCAGACCAATGGGCAACTTCGGATAAATCAACACCTCTGTCAGACAACGACCACAGCCGTAAAGCTTCAGCTGGTGAAAAGTTTGTTCAACATGACCCTAGCGGTGTTGGAATGGTTGTTATTGCCATGTCAGTCGTGTTCTGCGCTTTAGCCATTCTGTTCTTATTTTACATGTTCATTGGTAGAACATTTCACAAGAAGAAGAAAGTTGCTGCCGTTGAAGGAACAGCTGTTGCTACCGATGATCAGCTTTCAGGAGAACTTAATGCCGCTATCGCTATGGCTCTACACCTCCATTTTGAAGAGCAACACGATTACGAAAATACCGTGTTGACCATCAAGAAAGTGGCAAGAGCATACTCTCCATGGAGCTCTAAGATCTATACACTAAGAAAACATCCACGTCTATAAACCTTAAATATGAAAAAATATAAATTTACCATAAACGGTAACGAATACGAAACGGAAATCCTTAACATTGAGGATAATGTTGCCGAGATCGATGTTAACGGTTCTATATATAAAGTAGAACTGACAACTGAAATCAAAACCCAAAAAACACCAAAACTTGTACGTCCTAAGGCTGTACCTTCAACAGACTCACACCCTTCTGTTGCAAAAACAAGCAGTCCTTCTGCACCTAAAGGTTCTGGTACAATCAAATCTCCGCTACCGGGAACCATCCTGGATATCTTCATCAAAGAAGGAGATGAAGTTAAACGTGGTCAGAAAGTATTGATGCTTGAAGCCATGAAAATGGAGAACAATATCGAAGCAGACAAAGACGGTAAAGTTGTAGCCATTCATAAGCAAAAAGGTGACGCCGTAATGGAAGGCGACATCTTAATTACTATCGAATAAAAGGAGATAAAAAATGGAGACATCTTTTCTGGATTTCATCATAGAACACCTGGGACAATTTCTTCAGTTTACTGCCTTTGCTAACCTTACGGTAGGTCACTTAATCATGATCGCTGTCGGTTTGGTATTTATCTATTTGGCAATTGCTAAAGAATTTGAACCCATGCTGCTTATACCGATCGGATTCGGTATTATTGTCGGCAACATCGCTTTCTCCCCCGGATTCAAAATTGGAGTTTACGAGTCCGGCAGTGTACTTAACTACTTGTACTTTGGGGTCGCACAAGGGGTCTACCCTCCTCTAATCTTCCTCGGCATTGGCGCCATGACTGACTTCTCAGCGTTAATTTCAAATCCAAAGTTGATTTTGATTGGGGCTGCCGCTCAGTTTGGTATTTTCGGTGCGTATTGTACGGCTTTGGCCTTAGGTTTCAGTCCTACAGAAGCTGGTGCTATCGGTATCATTGGTGGTGCTGATGGTCCAACTGCTATCTTTATTTCATCGAAATTGGCTCCGGATTTGATGGGTGCCATTGCAATTTCGGCATATTCATACATGGCATTAGTTCCTGTGATCCAACCTCCTATTATGCGTCTTCTGACAAGTAAGAAAGAGCGTGTAATTCGCATGAAGCCACCACGTGCCGTTTCGAAGAAAGAAAAACTGATCTTTGCGATCTCCGGAATGTTGCTAACCACTTTCATTGTACCCAGTGGCCTACCTCTTTTAGGTATGCTTTTCTTCGGGAACCTGTTAAAAGAAAGTGGTGTAACAAAACGTCTGGCAGATACGGCAAAAGGCCCGCTGATCGATATCGTAACAATCTTGTTAGGTTTAACAGTAGGTGCTTCAACTCAAGCAACTACTTTCCTTACTATGAAATCAATCGGTATTTTTGTGTTAGGAGCGTTCTCGTTTGTCATTGCAACAGCAGCCGGTGTGTTGTTTGTAAAGTTCATCAACTTATTCCTGAAAGAAGGTAATAAGATCAACCCGCTGATTGGTAACGCTGGTGTATCAGCTGTTCCCGACAGTGCTCGTGTATCTCAGGTTATTGGTTTGGAATACGATAAAACAAACTAC
>QKCF01000217.1 GCA_003246935.1 Sunxiuqinia sp.
ATTCAAAGCTCTGTTGACGAAGTGAAGAAATACCAGGCTAACGCAGCAGAATTGAACAAACACTTAGAAGCATTGAATTCAATTTATGGCAATATGTTAGGAGCCATGAATTATAAAAAATAAAAACGCCAGGATATGGGAACAAAGAATTGCCCGGAAACAGCGAGGCAAAAAATGATCAACATGATGTATCTGGTCCTTCTGGCGATGATGGCAATGAACGTTGCCGCCGAAGTATTGGATGCCTTTCGTGTCGTCGATTCAAGTCTTGTGCAAACCTACGGAACACTCGAAAAGAAGGCCAATCAACAGTATGCTGCTTTTGAAAAGTAAAGTAGAGCCCTGGCTTAAAAAGGCGAATGAAGTTAAAACAAAAGTCGACTCGGTTCAAAAATTGATTTTCGACATCAAGGAAGATTTGGTTCTTCGTGGTGGCGGGATGAAAATCGCTGACATCGACGGTTACGAATATGACCCGGGACGCTCATACATTGCAAACTACAAAGGAGACTCCCTGCTTATCTCGAAAGATGACGAACTGAATGTTCCTTCGGAATTAATGGTTCGTTTGGGAAGAGGTAAAGAATTGCGCAGTGCAATCTCCGGATTAAGAACTGATCTTGCGTCCATGGTTGAGGATAATCCAGAATTCCGTTCTACCATCGAACAGGAACTGGCAACACCGGATCCAAAACGCAACATGAGAGAAGGCGGTGAAAATATGAGCTGGGAAGAACAAAACTTCGAGCAAAAGCCTCTGATCGCCGTGATTACCTTGTTGAGTAAAATGCAGATCGACGTTAAAAATACCGAAGCCAACGTGTTGAACTACCTGTATAGTCAGATCGATGCAAGTTCATTCAAGTTTAACAAGCTGACACCGGTTGTAATCCCAAGATCATCCTATGTGATGGAGGGAGATACCTATCATGCTGATGTATTCCTTGCGGCAGAAGATACAACTCAACAAGCAACAGTTATTGTTGACGGCAAGGAACTGACGATTGTGAACGGAAAAGGAGTCTACGAAGTTAAAGCAGGCCAGGCAAACACTTACCCTTGGAAAGGTGAGATTCATTTTCAAAATCCGGATGGAGGTACAAATGTTTACCAGTTCAACTCGGAATACCAGGTTGGTAAACCCAGTGTGACGATTTCTCCGACTAAAATGAACGTTTTCTACCTGAATATTGCCAACCCAATCAGCGTATCAGTTCCGGGTGTACCTTCAGCCAACCTGAAGATCAACATGACGAACGGTACAGTTCAAAGAAGTCAAGGTGGTTTGTTTGTGTACCCGTCCAAGGAAGATATCACTGGTAAAAACACGCAGATCATCGTAGACGCCACTGTTGACGGAAAAACAAAGCGGATGGGATCAATGGTTTTCCGTGTAAAACGCGTGCCTGACCCTGTTGCTCAAATTGCTGAAAAAAACGGTGGTATCATGCGCAAGGAAGACCTGTTGGCCGAGCAAGGTATTTTCGCTGCCTTGATTGACTTCGACTTCGACCTGAAATTTAAAGTAACTCAGTTTGACGTAACGATTACCGGTGCCGGTGGTTTCAACAACACCTGGTCATCCAAATCAAATATGTTCTCAGCCGATATGCGTAAACAATTTGCCAACCTGCAAGTCGGAAGTATTATCTATTTCGACAATATCATGGCTCACGGGGATGACAAAACCGACCGCAATCTGGCACCGATTAGTTTTAAAATACGATAACAATAATAGCCGCAAGGCGACAGTTTTATAAAAGAAAGCGGTTCAATCCGATGCTAAGTTCACCCGAAACGAACGGGAAACGGAAACTTTAAATTTAAACACATGAAAAAGCTTACTATAGCCTTGGGAATCCTGATTTGTGCAACTTGCTTCACAGGCAAGCAGGCGCAGGCCCAAATTGTCGACGGAGCCTATCAGCGGACCGATATTACCAAGAAAAAGCCAATGGCTTTCCCTTATCTTCGCGAAGCCGATGTGATGTGGTCGAAAAAAATCTGGCGCATTATTGACCTCCGCGAGAAGATGAACCAGGTGCTGTACTTCCCTACTGTGGAAACAGAGGGACGAAACAGCCTGATTAACCTGCTGCTGAAGGCTATTGAAGATGGTTTATTAACGGCTTACGATGCCCGAAGTGACGATGAATTTAAAGTTCCGATGACTTTCGATCAGGTGAAAGAAGCGCTTGGTGCCGTTACCCGTACCCGTCGTGTGCGTGACCTTGAAACCGGAGAATTCAACGATGTAACAATCGAAGCTCAAATCCGGGGCGAAGAGATCAAGCAGATCATGGTGAAGGAAGAATGGTTTTTCGACAAGCAAACATCAACCATGAATGTGCGCATCATCGGACTTTGCCCGATTCAGGAATATTACCGCGACGAAGACATCGCCCACGAAAATGTACAACGCCGCCAGGTATTCTGGATTTATTATCCGGAAGCCCGCGAGCTCTTATCCGGCAATGCGGTGATGAACACGCACAACACAGCGTACAACATGTCGTTCGATGACCTGTTTATCAAACGCCGCTTTACCAGTTACGTGGTGAAAGAAAGCAACGTGTACAATGACCGTGCAATCAGTCAGTACCTGACCGGAATTGATGCGATGCAAGAGTCAAAACGTATCGAGAAACAAATTTTCAACTGGGAACAAGACCTTTGGGAGTATTAATCCCAAGCTAACGATACCGGAAAGCCTTCTGAGATTATTCTCGGGAGGCTTTTTTATTGGTGATTGATTCGTTATTATTGATTAATCCCAGTGCTCCGAGCAACATTACACGTATTTTGGAGGGTATTTCCTTCTATTGATCTGTCAGCCCTACGGGCTATTTCTTGTAGCTTGAGGCTAGAATATTAAAGCTCT
>QKCF01000030.1 GCA_003246935.1 Sunxiuqinia sp.
ACTCAAAGACAAAACGCGACTGATCTGCATCAAAAACTTCGTTATTCAAATCGTTTTCAAAGGTTTGTGCCCATTTCAATGCCAGGTATTCATCTTTCAAAAGCCTGAAAAGGCCATCAATTCCGTAAGCCTGGTTATAAGAACTGTTTGTTCCAAGTCGGCTTGTGAGCATTCCCCCCACATACGAATTGGAGTTAAAAACCGTGCGTTTAAACCTTAATGCTCCAAAATTTTCAGAAGGATTTTCCCGGTAGTCCTCTGTTTGCATATCCAGGATTCCAATATCCCAATCCCCAACCCGACCGGTTAAGCGGACTCCCCCGTAAATCCGCACGGGACTGCCCTGGTAAAGTCCTATTTTCCGACTGTAAAACAGGTTGTTGTTACCCAGCAGGGAAAAATTGAAAACGTCTTCCTTTTCCAGAAAGAAATTCCTTTTCTCAGGGAAATACAGCGAAAGCCGCGACAGGTTGATTTGCTGGTCGTCGGCTTCAACCTGTGCAAAATCCGTGTTCACTGTGAGGTCGGCCGTCAGGTTATTGGTCAGACTGTATTTGATATCGAGCCCGGCATCTCCTTTAGACTTCGTGTCCAACTCATAATCTGTTCCCTGTTCATTTAGTCCATTGTTACTTTCAAAACCACCGGTAATGTATGGCGTTACATACAATGGTTTCCGGGGGTTCAGGTTTTCAAATTCCACCTCGGCTGTCAATGATGGCTTCCATGTGGGGAATGGGAAATTTGGTGAAAGAACAGGCCATGAAACAAACTCATTCTTCGAAGCCACCGAGCGCGCGACTGTTATTCCCATCTTAGTTATTCCGTTTAAAGACTGAAACCGTAAACTTGAAAAGGGTATTCGGATCTCAGCCGTCCAGCCATTTTCCATGTTCACAGTTTTGGCATCCCAGAACGAATTCCAATTTGGATTTCTATCTTCCCATACTAACATATCATTTTTAACGGATCCGTCGTTACGGGCTCCGTTGGGATTTATTACAAAAGTGAAGGCGTTTTCCCGGTCGTTATAAGAATCGATGGTGATATTAAACCAATCGGGAGACCATGACTGGTAATCCCGTTTTTTACCAATTGCACGGATATCTTCCGGGTTTTGATAATACAGTACACCCGACAGGTATAAATACTCATTATCGTAGGCCAGTTTTATCACTGATTTTTCAGTGGGAGGAGCGCCGAACACTGGTGTGACCATGGTCATCAGCAAGGTATCAACTGACTCCCAGGCAGCTTCATCGGGAATACCATCGAAATTTATTGCACCTGTAATCCGGGATACTTTATAAACCGGTCGATCCGCTTCCGAATCTTTATTTTGTCCGGGACTGCTGTTTGTTGTCGTTATCCCGAAAATAAAGGTGATTAGGTACAACAGCGACTCTTTCATGGGTTGAGTTTTTTGGTGAAACCATTTTCAACTTTCCGGCACCGGGTTTCCAGATAATCCAGCCTGAACATTGACTATCTAGAGTCCGTCCATAAAGTCAGCGTTTTTCAAGAGGCTGAACTAGAAAGTTCGAGTTCGAGGCTTGGCAATTTTGAAAATCAGGGAGTTTACTTTCGTAAATGACCGTTTTCAAAATTGGCGTAACGAAGAAATCGGACTTTCTAGACAGACTCTATCTAACCGGTTGATTGGTCTTTCCTGTCAGCTTCTTTCAGCCCTTCTTCAATCAGTAGTTGTTTGATCTTTTCCCGTTCGATATCGAATCGAGCCCTGATTTCCCGGAAATACAGTTGAAACTGCGGATCGTTTTTCAACGACTCAAAATTCTTTATGAATTGCAGGTATAGAATGGCATTGAGCGGCATCGTTTCCATCTCAGCAATTTTTTCAATACACATCAATGCCGAATCTTTTTCTTCCAGAATTGAATAGACTATTGCGAGCTGGATGCAAATTCCCGATTTAGTTGGCGTCGGGAAGCTGTCGTTGAGCGCAATTCTGTTTTCCAGTAATTTTTGGCAGTGCCAGTTTTTCTCTTTTTCGTCCCCATACACTGCATACAAATAGGCCATAAAGGGATTGGGTTCCTGTTTCCGGTTTTGTATTTTGTAGAGATCTACCCGTTTTCGTAAAAATTTATAGGCTTCATCGTAGTTCCCTGTGCGCATATTAATATTTTGTAAAAGATTGACGAAAACAATGTCTGTCGTATCCCTTTGATAACATTGTTTCAGGTAATCGAGTACTCCCACTTGCCTCGCTGCGTTTACCGCTACCATAACGTATCTATAGATTAAAGTATCCCTTGTCTTTTCCAACATGGATTTTGCCAGGCGCTCTGCAACTTCCGGAAACCCGGATAATGTGGTCACTATGACAAAGCCACTCAAGTCTGTAGTTTCAGCTAATTCCAGATTTTGGATGCTTTCATGAAACCTGATCTGGTTCTTAATGGCATTGTAATAGTCTTCTTTTATATAGGCCAAAATTGCTGCAGCCCGGTAATAATCGCTGGTCCTCATTGGGTTTTTTGCCAGTTCCGAATCTTCAAACTGATCGCAACTGTATAGTGAGTTGACAAACATATTCAACACTTCATCGCTTTGTCCATTAGATTTTGCATGATTGATCATTTCCCGGATACTGTCATGCATAAGCTGAAAACGCTTCAAATCGACGAAAGGAGACATACCTAATTTGGGCAACATTTCCTGGTAAGCATAGATTTTTGCCAGGTTCAACCA
>QKCF01000172.1 GCA_003246935.1 Sunxiuqinia sp.
GGGATTGAAATTTAACAGCCTCAATGGTTTACAATTCATATTTGTTTAGTATATTTGTAAACTAAAACAAACGAAATGAAAGCACAAATAGGAAATAGAATAAAATCGGCAAGGATGTTGGCGGGCTTATCGCTTCGCGAGCTCTCCGATGCTTTGGGCGGTATTGTCAGCCACAATGCAATAAGTAAGTACGAGAAAGGCGAAATGATGCCTGACAGTAAAGTGCTTATCGCTTTGTCTAAAGCATTGAATGTTAAAACCGACTATTTCCTAAGACCTCAGACTGTCGAGATTAGCAATATTGAGTTCAGAAAAAAAGGCAGTCTTACTGTAAAAAAAACCAACGCGATTAAAGAGAATATCAAGGATAATATAGAAAGGTATATTGAACTGGAAACCTATCTAAACTTCGAAAATTCATTCGTTAATCCGATTGAAAATATTAAAATAAAGGAAGTTGAAGATGTCGAAATTGCAGTGGAGCATTTATTGCATCAGTGGGATTTAGGCATCAATGCGCTGCCCAATGTGATAGAAATTCTGGAAGATAAAGACATTAAAGTAGTTGAGATTGATGCAGATGAAAAGTTTGACGGTTTATCGGGCTGGGCAAATCAAAGCATACCGGTAATCGTCATCAATAAAAACTTTACTGTTGATCGCAAACGCTTCACCGCCTTGCACGAGCTGGGTCATTTACTACTTGATATTGACAACGAGGTTTTTAGCCAAAAAGAAATCGAAAAATTCTGCCACCGTTTTGCAGGTGCAATGCTCCTGCCTAAAGAAACTTTATTTAATGAATTAGGCGAAAAAAGAAGTTCCATATCAATCAACGAACTCATTTTCATTAAGGAATCTTATGGCATATCTATCCAGGCGATAATGGCTCGTGCTAAAGACTTAAACATTATTTCGAACGACCAATTTATAAGGTTTCGGATACGGGTAAATCAAAACGAAAACCTAAAAAAGGAAATTGGCTACGGCGAATATAAAGGCACCGAACATTCATCGCGCTTCAAACAGTTGCTCTATCGGGCTACTGCCGAAGAAATCATATCGATGAGCAAAGCCGCAAGTTTGTCGAACATTAAACTGGCACAGTTTCGTGACGAATTTATGGCGATATGATTGTAGTAGTAAACGATGCCAATATTTTAATCGACTTGATAAAGCTTCAATTAGTAGAAGCTTTTTTCAATATAAATTGGGAGTTCCATTCCACGAATCTCATCATTGAAAACGAATTGTATGATGAGCAAAAGATGGTGTTGCAACCATTTATTGATAACGGAAAACTCATTGTTCAAGAATTAGATGTGGACGATATGCTGACCATTATGGATATACAAGCACAAAAACCGCAATTATCAGACAAGGATTGCTCGGCGCTGCATTGTGCTCAAAAACTCAATGCCTCCCTGGTTACCTCCGATAATACCTTGCGAAAGTTTGCCAAAGTAAAAAAGGTTGACGTTCATGGTCACTTGTGGGTATTCGATGCCC
Source organism: Sunxiuqinia sp. (assembly GCA_003246935.1). Taxonomy (GTDB): domain Bacteria; phylum Bacteroidota; class Bacteroidia; order Bacteroidales; family Prolixibacteraceae; genus Mangrovibacterium. The sequence goes on from QKCF01000172.1 coordinate 1,510, forward strand.
TACTCGACCATGGGTGTATCACACCCGCAACAGCCATTGCCAAACTGAACGAACTCAATAGCATAAACGCAAAACTCAGTTTACCTAAAAAGGAATGTGAAGCGCGTATTGAAATGTGGAAACAACGCTAAAAAACAAATGAATAATAAACCCGACTATAAAATCTAACATCAAACTAAAATAAGAAAATCGTTATTTTAGTTTAGAGGGCTTAAAGTAAAATAAATCAGACACCGCTATGACAAAAGATATCGCTAAACAAGGCAACTCATTGTTTGAACAAATCAAACAAACCGACGAAAACGGAAACGAATTCTGGAGCGCCCGCACACTTTCTAAAGTACTGGAATACTCCGAATACCGACACTTTATACCAGTTCTCGAGAGGGCAAAAGAAGCTTGTAAGAATAGCGGTCAGGAAGTCAGTAATCATTTCGAGGATATCCTCGAAATGATAGACCTTGGAAAAACGGCAAAACGTGACCCGCTATGCCTGCTACCTCATCGTCCAAAATGCCGACCCCGGCAAAGAAGTTGTTGCCTTGGGGCAAACCTATTTCGCGGTACAAACTCGCATTCAGGAAATCCAGCAGCTCGAAGCATACCAACAACTATCAACCGAAGACGAAAAACGCCTGTTTCTCCGCGACGAAATGGCCAAACATAACATGCAATTGGCTGCCGCTGCCAAAGATGCTGGGGTAATTATGCCATTGGACTACGCTATCTTCCAGAATCACGGGTATATGGGCTTATATGGCGGATTGGATGCCAAAGCCATACACGCCCGCAAGGGATTGAAAAAGAGCCAGCAAATACTCGACCACATGGGCAGCACCGAGTTGGCTGCTAACTTATTCCGCGCTACCCAAACCGAAGAAAAGCTGAAACGCGAGCAAATAAAAGGCAAGCAAAAAGCCAATAAAGCCCACTACGAGGTTGGCAAAAAAGTGCGCCAAACCATTGAAGAACTTGGAGGCACCATGCCCGAAGACTTACCTACAGCCGACAGTATAAAAAAGCTGGAACGCAAAGCAGAACAACCATCGCTGAAAAAGCCTAAAAAGAAATAAGCGAATTAAGCCTGCTTCATGAATCTAAACAACAACCAAATAACAGAACTAACCGCCGCAGTAAATGCAGCTTTGTTCCGATTGTATCAACGAGATATGTCCTTAATCGACCGCGAAGTAAATGAACGTTCAGTCGCTTTTCGTTTTGGCTTGTACTTCACTGAAACGATACGTGAAACATCATTTTATACTGACAACGACCTTACAATCGATTTTGACTATAACCGGAACATAGGCGAAGTTAAAAGGATGGAGGGCTTCAGCAGAACCCATGGTGTTTACCCGGATATTATTCTTCACCATCGTGGCTTCAACGATAAAAACATCCTCGTGATAGAGTTCAAGGGATTTTGGAACAATAATAACGGTGAAAGACACCGTGATTTTCGAAAACTAGTCGAATTCACACATCCTCAAAGGAACGACTATCAATACGGATTGGGGGTTTTCGTCGATCTGGGACCAACATTTGATACTTGTCAGTTCACTTACTTTAATAACGGAATACACTATGACCAACTGGAAAAGATATAAACTTGGTGAAATAACCAACTACATAAATCGCGGGGTTACTCCTTCATATTCAGAAGATGGTGTGATAGTAATCAATCAAAAATGTATCAGAGACGGTAAAGTTTCATATGAACAATCGAGATTCACGAACCCCGAAAAAAAGAAAATTACCAAAGAAAAATATCTTCATTCATTCGATATTTTAATAAACTCAACAGGACAAGGTACATTAGGAAGAGTTGGCCAGGTTAAAGAAATTACTCAGCCAACAACAGTTGATTCACACGTAACTATTGTGCGAGCAATTCCATCTGTAAATGCTCAGTATCTCGGGTTTGTTCTCAAATCGAAACAAGCATTAATCGAAAATCTTGCTGAAGGAACGACAGGGCAAACCGAATTATCCAGGTACAAGGTAGCTGATATCGAACTTCAACTCCCCGACCTCCCCACCCAAACCGCCATTGCCGAAATCCTTTCTTCGCTCGACGACAAAATCGAGCTCAACAACAAAATAAACGCCGAGCTCGAAGCACTCGCTCAAACCCTGTTTAAACAATGGTTTATCGATTTCGAGTTCCCCAACTCCGAAGGCCAACCCTACCGCTCTTCCGGCGGCAAAATGGTCGACTCCGAACTGGGTGAAATACCGGAGGGATGGGAAGTATACGCAATGTCTGATTTATTGGAAACTGTATCAAAAACATACCCTTTAAAATCAGTCAACGAAGTAGTCTTTTTAAACACTGGCGATATTCAGGACGGTAAGTTTTTACATCGAAACTTTTCCGACCCTAAAACATTACCTGGGCAAGCAAAGAAATCTATTGCAAAAAAAGACATTCTATACAGTGAGATTCGTCCAGTCAACAGGCGCTTTGCCTACGTGTATTTTAATGCCAATGAATATGTTGTATCAACAAAATTGATGGTATTGAGAAGCATCGTTGAAATAAATTCACTATTTCACTACTTCATTCTCACACAACAAGAACAAATTGATTACCTACAACATTTGGCTGAATCAAGGTCGGGAACTTTCCCGCAAATAACATTTTCTGAACTTTCGACTGTAAAAGTAGCATTGCCAGAGTTCAACGTAGTCAATGAGTTTGTTTCGAATGTACTTGAACCGTTGTACGAATCTAAGTTCTTGGCTGAAGAGGAAAACAAACAGCTTTCTAGCTTGCGGGACAGTTTATTACTCAAACTAATTTCCGGTGAAATTGAAGTCGCTGAAGCAAACAGTCTGAACCGTGATTCGCTTGATTTACTTGATGAAAAGGATTATTAATAGTTATGAAATACAGCGACATCACACAGAAAATAATCGGGGCATCAATGGAAGTGCATAAAATATTGGGCAATGGCTTTCAAGAAGTTATTTATCAACGAGCATTAGAAATAGAAATGTCTAATATGGGTCTGTCATTCCAAA
>QKCF01000130.1 GCA_003246935.1 Sunxiuqinia sp.
GTTCCTTTTACGCCCTCATTCGGAGCAGAATATCGTTTATTGATGAATGATGTTTCAGTGCTTAAAATGACTGGTAACGTGGCAAAAAGCTATCGAATTCCAACGTTCAATGATCGTTTTTGGCCGGAAGTTGGAAACCCGGATTTGAAGCCGGAGAAGGGAATGAATTATGAGCTTGGTTTTCAGTACCAGTATTGCTCGGCAACATTTCAGTCGGACATTAAAGTGAATGGTTTTTACATGGATGTGAAAGATTGGATTGAATGGCGTCCCGGGAGCATCGGTTGGGAGCCTGAAAACCGCTCACTAGTAATTAGTAAGGGTATTGAGTTTCAGTCAAACAGTGATATTTTTCTGGATAGGACCACTTTAAATTTTCGCTTGAATTACAGCTTTAATCCAACGGAAATAAAAGAAGATCAGATTGCTAGTTTGGTCGGCGAGGAGCTGATATATACTCCCAAACATATTGGAAACGCTTACTTAATGGCAAAACGCGATCGTTGGTCAGCCTTTTTGAGTAGTTCGTATACAGGAGAACGTTTTGCAGATCATAGCGGAAGTGCTCGCTTTCCCGATGGAACGGTACTGGACGCATATGTTCTCTTCAATTGTGGCGTATCCAGAGCGTTGAAAATCAAGGAGCAGGATTTCAAATTGAGTTTCGCCGTGAATAACCTGTTGGATAATGATTATCAAAATCAACTTGATTATGCCATGTGGGGACGCAATTTCCATGTCACACTTTCTACAGACTTAAATTTCAACAAAAATAAATAAATAATCTCATGAAAAAATTACTGAAACTTTTGCCTTTCTTTTTGGCTGCAATAGCCCTGTTTGGTTCTTGTTCTGATAGCAATGATGATGATGAATTGTATCCAAGTGAATTAACCCATGGAGCTTACATTGTAAACTATGGTGGTTACGAGAGCGCTACGTCTTCAATCACTAAGTTTGATTATGACGCTGATGAACTAACCGAATTTTATTACCAGCTTCAAAATAATTACGCGACAATTACTTCTGCTCCTCAATTTGCTTATGAGTACGAAGATCGTATCTACTTAATGAACAATGCTCCAGATAATGTGATAGTAGTTGATCCGTTATTCGTTGCTCAGGATACAATTACTACAAGCATTGTAAAACCTCGTAGTTGCGTTGGTTATGGCGACTATCTATATATCTCATGTTGGGGAGGAAACGTATGGACTGATCAATCAGTTTCATACCTTGTAAAGTATAATGTGGTAACCAAAGAGGTTGAAGAGACAATTTCGTTGCCTGGTGGTCCTGAAGGATTGCAAATAGCGAACGGTAAATTGTATGCAGCAATGAACTACAAGCAAGCAATTGCAGTAATGGATTTGGATACGGAAGAATTCTCTTACATCACTACACCGGCTGTTTCAACAACACTTATCAAAGATAACAACGGAAACTTATATGTAGCATTAATCAGTTCTTATACGTTTGCTTCCACACAAACAGGATTAGGTTATATCAATACAAGCACTGATGAACTGACAGTTTATGATCTGGACAATGTTAGTACAGCTTATGCAGCAATTATTTGTTTGAGTAAAGATCAAGCTGAAGTTTATGTTGCTGCTGCCGGCTACGATGCTAACTGGAACTTGGTTGGTGGTATCAAAGTTTTTGATGTTGCTTCAGGAAGCTTTCAATCAACAGATTTGGTGAGCGATGTAACGGGTATCAACGGCGTTTCTGTAAATCCTGAAAACGGAGATATTTATGTTTTTGTAAGTAATGGAAGTACGACAAAAGGAGCGATGCAGATTTTCGATGCAGATGGTACATATGTAGAAACCAAAACAGTAGGAGCCGCTCCGGCAATGGCTCTTTTTCTCGATTAATATAGATTGATTTTTCGAACGAATACTACCCTCATTCTCTCAGGGGTAGTTTTCGTGTTTAATAAAAAACTTAAAAAGACTAAAATGAAACTGACAAAAATCTTATCAAGCTTGACATTGATGCTGGTTCTCAGCGTGTCGGCATTCGCGGCAAAAAGTAAGTTTATAACTGTGGAAATTAACTATGGTGATCAAAAAGCTTTGGAAACTGTCCAGGTGGCTTGCGAAGCTCAAATGACTGCCTTGGAAGCTTTGCAACATGCAGCAGACGTAATTACACATCCTGTAAACGAATATGTTTTCGTGACTTCAATTAATGGGGTGGCAGGTGTTCGCGGCGAGATGGCCTGGTATTATATGGTGAACGGTGAAAAGCCTAAACTAGCGATTCAGCAGCCCGTAAAAGCAGGTGATAAAATCAGCTGGCGCTATGTGAAGGACATTTGTTCCTGTACAGTTGATGGATCTAAGAAGAAGTAATCAGTCGCAGTGCTCTGTGAACTTGGAATTTAAAATATGGCAACAATAACACTCGTTACCGGCGGTGCTCGATCAGGCAAAAGTAGTTTTGCCCAGCAAATGGCAGAGTCCAGGAGCTATCGACCTGTTTACCTGGCTACGGCTCGTATTTGGGACGAAGATTTTGCACAACGAGTAAAACGTCATCAAGCCGATCGCGATGAACGTTGGGAAAATGTGGAGGAGGAAAAGCAACTTTCGAAGCACGATTTCAGTGGTAAAGTGGTGTTGATGGACTGTGTGACCCTTTGGTTGACCAACTTCTTTCACGATACTGAGTACAAACTGGAGGAAGCGCTTGAA
>QKCF01000128.1 GCA_003246935.1 Sunxiuqinia sp.
CGGCACCACGCAGCTTAAAATTACAGTGAGCCACGCAAAACTCGTTGGGCAACTGCTGAAACAGCTTCAGCAACACCATCGAATCGGCACCACCACTAACAGCTAACACCAGCTTGTCAGTTTCGGCAAACAGTTTTTCATCCCGGATGTATGTTTGAAAAGCTTCGAGCATGTTTACAGGCCTACTGCTTTTTCGGCAATCCGAACGATCACGTCTACTGCTTTCACCATCGAATTTACCGGTACATATTCGTAAGGCCCGTGGAAGTTATGGCCACCGGCAAAGATGTTTGGACAAGGCAGCCCCATAAATGACAAACGGCTACCATCGGTACCTCCGCGAATCGGACGGATGATCGGCACAACACCAACTTCCTTCATCGCGGCTTCAGCCAAGTCTACTATATGTTTCACCGGTTCTACCTTTTCACGCATATTGTAATACTGATCTTCCACATCCAACGCAACCGTTCCCTCGCCGTATTCGTCATTTAGGAAAATACAGGCTTGGGTAATCATCTCCTTGCGGCGATTGAACAACTCACGATCATGATCACGAATGATGTACATCATCTTCGTTTGCTCCACTTTTCCATCAAATGAAATCAGATGAAAAAAGCCTTCATAGTTAGTGGTATATTCAGGACGTTGCTCGGCCGGCAACATGCTGTCGAGCTTTTGCGCCACGTGGATTGCATTAATCATTTTATTTTTTGCAGCTCCCGGGTGTACACTGCGCCCCTGAACTGTAATTGTTGCCATTGCCGCGTTGAAGTTCTCGTATTCCAACTCACCGCGTTCTCCACCATCCAAGGTATAAGCGAAGTCGGCTCCGAATTTTGCCACATCGAAATGATCGGCACCTTTTCCAACCTCCTCATCCGGTGTAAAGCAGATACGGATCTTTCCATGTTTAATTTCCGGATGCTGGATCATATATTCCATAGCTGTTACAATTTCGGCAACACCTGCTTTATCGTCAGCACCAAGTAGCGTATTTCCGTCGGTTGTGATAATTTCTTCGCCAACGTATGTCAGCAAATCAGGAAACTGATCCGGTGAAAGAGCAATCTTAGAGTTTAGCTGAATCGTTCCGCCATCATACTGACGAATGATTGGATTCACATTTTCGCCTGAGAAATCGGGGCTCGTATCAACGTGCGAAACAAAACCAACTACCGGTGCTTTTTCGTCGGTTGTTGCGGGCAATGTAGCCATTACATAACCGTATTCATCCTTCACCACATCACTTAACCCAATTTGCTTCAGTTCCTCAACCAACTTATCGGCAAAAGTCAACTGGCGAGCTGTACTCGGGAAAGTTTTACTTGTTGGATCTGATGTCGTGTACTCCTTTGCGTATCCGATGAAACGCTTTACAATTGTCTCCTTCATATTAAATATCGTCTGAATTAAATTTAAAACCGACACGTTTACCGGTTTTCATTTTCGAGTGAAAAATTTCTTCCTTCATCTGTTCAACCGAAGCGATCTTTACCTGGTCATAAGGTGGCACCAATAAGTCGAATTCAATGGCATACCGAATAGATGTATCCAAAATTTGCTTGATATTTTCTTTCGACATGATGTCGTTTTTGAAATCCTTCACCAGTTCCCCCGATTGTCGTTTCCCTTCAACAAAAAAATGGCTCTCCCGGTTGATAAAAATTCGGGCAATCAGGTAGCCCAAATCCTGCATCCGGCTGTATTTGAACGAGTCAGATAAGAAATTATAAATATTAATAATACCGCAGTATGAGTTCAGTGGATCATTCTTAACGTATTCCGTTTTCCAAACAGGATGTTCTCGGTTAAAAACAAACACATTGGAGTGCATACTGAAAAGCAGCATATCGGCTGCTAAACGGAACTCAGCTTCAAACGGTCCTTTTTCGTGAAATGTTGGTAACGAATCTTCACTAATTTTTCCTTTCAACGTTTCTGAATATTCTTCTACCAATTCCCGAAGTGCTTCTTTTAACAAATTGAAAGTGTCCAATGTATTTTTGTAAACCGATTGCTTAACATTCGATTTTACAACGATCATTTCCAGCTGTCTGGATTTTTTAGAAGAAGCAGTCATACGCGGTATTTTTGTTAAAAATAAGAAAAGCAGCCAAAATTGACTGCTTTTATCTGGTATGAAAAATCATGTTAGTAAGCAATAGCGAACAGAACACGCTGCGACGATGGCTCTCCGGAATAAATACATTTTCCTTCCTCCTTCTCTCCGTCGAAAGGGATACAGCGGATTGTTGCTTTGGTCTCTTCTTTGATTCGTTGCTCTGTTTCAGGCGTACCGTCCCAGTGAGCCAATACAAAACCGCCTTTATTTTTCAATACGTCTTTGAACTCGTCGTAAGTATCAACTTTAGTTGTCATCTCCGTACGGAATTCTCTGGCTTTGTTGTAGATACTTGACTGAATTTCATCCAACAAATCAGCAACATACTGATCGATATTTTCAAGCTGAGCAACCTCTTTAGTTAAGTTATCGCGACGAGCAACCTCTACAGTACCATTTTCCAAGTCGCGAGGTCCTACAGCCAGACGCACAGGAACCCCTTTCAACTCGTACTCGGCGAATTTCCAGCCCGGCTTTTTATTATCCGAATTGTCGTATTTCACACTGATACCACGTGCTTTCAATTTAGCAACAACTTCAGCAACTTTGTCGTTGATTGCATTCAACTG
>QKCF01000039.1 GCA_003246935.1 Sunxiuqinia sp.
CTGGGCTTATTTGTTTGATAACTGGCAGCCAATTATGCTTGGTATTGCAATGGCTCTGGCGTTTAATGTTATTGTGACAATGTTTGAAAATGTGATAGTGAAGATTGCACTTATTATACACGGTGGTTAGCCTTGCGGTTAACGGTTGGTGTAAATTATCGGTTGCTCCATCAAATTTGAGATAAAGTTAATACGAGTATAAACTCTTCGCATACGGTGCGAGGGCAAAAAGTAATAAAATGAAAAATTCAGAAAGACCAATTTATCCATTACAAGACAATGGTTTTCCAAGCCATGAAAGCGTAATTGAAGGAGACGTAATGATTGGATTAACAAAACGTGAATATTTTGCTGCAAAAGCAATGGCAGCGATGATTGCTAATCCAAATATTAAACGCCCATTTGAAAAAGAAACGTTAGAAAAGGACTTAAAAGCATTTTCTGCCATTGCGATTGAGTATGCAGATGCTTTATTGAGTGCGTTGGAAAAATGATTCCACGAGCTACAAGCAACTGGAATTTACACATTGTTGTATGGTGGGTTTGGATTTGTGCGGAGGATTCCGGTTAGCCGTGACTTACTTTTCTTTCTTGTACGAATATTTCACGGCTAACTGGCATACAACGCTTCGGGGCTATGTGCCGTTTTAGGCGGCAGCCGCGAGGCACGAAGCGGATGTTTAGCCTGAAATGGCATATAACCTTAGTTGGATTTGCGTTCGCTTCGGCGCTCACTGACCTATATCGAAGCGAGCCCCGAAGCGTTGGGATTTCATTAAAATAGCGAGAATTTAAGATAAATATTATGAGAAAATTTTGGTGGGTTACTTTTAAGATAATGATGCTGTTAAGTTTTATGAGCTTATTAAGTGAGATGCCGACTCACGCTTGTCTTTTTTTGTTGCTGGCGGTGATAGCACGGATAGAGCTTCTGGATTTATCTTAAATGAAGCGATTTTAGCGAGGAGGCACGACGAAGCGCAATGAAATCCCAACTCCGATGTATGTATACAAAAGTGACGGCTGAATATGAGTCAATTTACTGAAACGTATAGGGTTAAGATTTCGGCAGAAATGAGGCAACAACTCATCCGGATGAAGGATCAGTACCGGATCATTCCAACTGCCTTTATCCGGCAGGCTATTGCCGAAAAGATCGCCCGCGACTTGCCGCGACTTGCCTGCCTTAAAGGGAAAAAAAGATAGAGCAAGATTCCCTTTTTAATAACCCCCAAACCGGAGCAACCGCCCCGGTTTTTTATGCCCAAAAATTTCGTGTCAAAAATTGGCAAATAGTGACAAACTCGTCGAAAAGCAGACAAAAAACTCACTTAACAACTTGTAGTATAGTTTATTGATTGGTATTTTTAAATAAAACTTTACATGAAAATCAATAAAACGGAAACCCATGTCTGAAAAATTCATAGTCAATATACCAGTTAAGCCATACGTAAAACGGTTTATTGAAATCAACTATGGTTTGCCTGCCGATTTTTCTAAACATCCTCGTGTAAACGAGTTTTTCCTCGACAAACTGAAGCATCCCGACACCTCACGCGACCGGCAATATCCTGATCAGCTTTGTACCTATACCGAAACGCTTGAAGTTGTAATATCGCAGCATGACTTTTACAAACACGGGTGGGAGCTATCAAAAACAGACATTGTTGCGTTTGGTAAATACTTTGAAGATCGGGCAAAGCTACTCATGCGGCTTCATGTTGGCAGCAACCATGCACTTGGTCGCCCGATAAATGTTTGCATTGAAGAATTTCAGGATGACTTTTGTTTTGATGAAAACGTCTGGAAGTATGAAGCAATAAAAAAAGACTTTTTTAGAAACGGGCACAAGGTCCCAATAAATTTTAAAGAGGATATTTTTGATAAAATAAAGCAAATAGTATTGCACAATCTGTATGATTTGGGGACAATTAGTAAAGACTTAATTATAGATCATGAAAAGTATTAATAAACCTGGCGACAATCTTGGAGGCTTGCTTAATGATACCTCCATTGTCGGTTGTTTCAATTCAAAACGGACAGCTCACCATGAGCAGTACTGATGATGTTTATGAGGTATATTGCTCCCCTGGGTCAATTGGGTTTGAAGAGCCGATGGAAGTAGCTCGCGGTGGAAAGATCTACAAGGCAGAGCTTCGAGGCTTTATACCTAAGGACTGCGCCGAATCGGAAAAAGCGTTGACAGATATTGCCGGTCGCAGATATGTGGCTGTTTACCTTGACCAAAACGAGCAATATAAGGTTGTTGGAACACGGGATATTCCGTTACGTGTTACTATTGATTTAGATACCGGCTCAGATACCAATGATCGGAACGGCCACAAGATTATCGTTTCGGGCGAGCAAATAACCAAATCTGTTTTTGTTTCCAACCCATTTGCCTAATCGCTAAAAGCATTGTATTTTCTGCATTTACAGGCGGTCAATGTCCTTTTGACCGCCTTTTTTGTGTCTTAAACTTGCCTAAAAAGAGCAAGTTATGGCTGCAAAGATTATAGTTATCGACGGATATATCGGTCCGTATGCTTTTTCAAAGCAATTTATCAGGAATGAGCTTTCCGGTCAATCAAAAAACCCAGTAACGGTTAAGATATCCAGCCTTGGCGGATCGGTTGATGATGCATTGAACATTTTCGACCAGTTTGTGGATCATGGAAATGTGACTGCAGAATTGTCGGCATTTGTTGCCAGCTCAGCTACACTCATTTCATTAGGTGCCAAACATGTTCGCATGAACGAGAATTCATTCTATCTGATTCATAAGGCTATGAATTGGGTGGATGAATGGGGTACGATGAACGAGGACGAGATTGATGAGCTGATTGCCAAGCTGGAAGCACAAAAGCAACAGTTAGCAAAAATCACTCTTCAGTTGGCTAAAATGTATGTGAAGAAAACCGGCAAGAGCCTGGAAGAGATCATCAACCTGATGAAGCAGGAAACCTGGTTAACTGCCGAAGAAGCCAAAGAGTGGGGTTTTGTTGACGAGGTATTCGCGTTAGATGTTCCGGTAAACTATCTTGATAACCAGCAAATGGTTGCCATGATTACTTCAAACGGTTACCCAGCTCCACCTCGCAAAAAAGTACAGCAAAAGGTTGAAGCAATTGTTGAAATTGATGAAGAAGGACTATTCAACCGGATATGGAACCGGATCACCAACAAGCAATCTCAAAATTCACCCAAAAATAAAGTTGACATGAAGAAACAATTCCTCAATGTGAACAAGGTGTTGAACGTGGAGAAGATGGAAGCCAGCGAAGACGGTGTTTTTCTGAATGAAGAACAACTGGAAGCGATTGACGGCCAAATTGCCCAGGTTGAAACCTTGACAAACGAGCGCAACACGGCCCAGCAGGAACGTGATACCGCCAACAGTGAGCGCGATACTGCCATCGCAGCATTCGACGCAATTGACCCAACCATTGCCGCAGCTGAAGGCTACGAAGCCAAAGAAGAAGCAATCCGAACTCTTTTAGCTGCCCGTCCAGGCAGCAATCCTCCCGGAACTCTTGAAAACAAAGATAATGGGGGCCATTCTGGCGAGGTTGACTGGGAATCCATCGACAGCCTGCCGCACAACCGCGAAGTTGATCAAAACCTTTAATAATTCACAATCATGGCAATTACAACTACCGCAATTGTTCAGGAGTATGGTGCCTATTACCAGGATGCCGGACAAAATAAGAAACGCATTCTTACCATGCTCTCTCAGGGCCGCGAAATTACCAATTTTGCCACCCCTATTAAGACGGACGATACTATCTTCCGTTTGGCAAACGCCACCTTCCGCACATTAGTGCAGCCCTTCCAAAAAGCATTCACCCAAAAAGGTGGTGTTGAAATCGTTCCGAACGAGATTCGTCAGTATCGTTTCAAGATTGATGACGAGTTTACTCCTGACGAGCTCTACGCAACCTGGCTTGGATTTTTGGCCAAAGGTGGTTTGGACCGCAAAGATTGGCCATTCGTAAAATGGTTGATTGAGGTGTACTACTCTCGCCAAATCGATCAGGACATGGAACTGAACGAGTACTACAAAGGCGTGTATAAAGCTCCAATTGCAGGTACTGCCGGCGAAGACGGTACAGGCATGAACGGCTTAAAGTATCAGCTTGTGGCTGGTGTTAATGCCGGAACGATCAATTCGATCGACATTGGCGAACTGAATGCCGATACTATTTTTGACCAGGTTGAAAAATTCACCGATGAGATCAGTGAAGTTTACCAGGGCATCAAGATGAATGTATTTATGAGCCGGAAATGGTACAAAAAGTACATGCAAGACAAACGCGCCCAGGGATTTTATCAGAAAACTTCGGATAAAGAAATTGATGGAGGTATCGATTTCACTCCGCTGGATGTGAAACCATTGGCTTCGATGGTTGGAACTGATGACATTTTCTGCACACCTGAAGGAAACTTCCTGCACATCTCTCCGATGACATTGACCAAAAACCAGTTTAAGCTGGAAGAAGCTAAACGTGCTGTTGCCGTAATGGGCGACTGGAGTGAAGGTTTAGGTTTCGGTATTAACCAGGCTGTTTGGACCAACATCCAAAAATCAACCGGTAGCGGTTCGATCTAAGAAATAAGCAATACTGATTGGCCCCGGTCAATCAGTATCCTTTAACCCATTTAAAAGAAAGGAACTGTTATGGAATTTACAGATATCAATAAAAATCTTCCCAATGGCGAGAACATGGGGGGGATTGTACAGAAGGTGTATTTTGGTTTTTGGGCCGATGTAGAAACATGGCCTACCAAGCCAACCAACCCTGCCGATATTGAAGCTAACGGAGTACTGACCGGTACTGTTGTGATGAAAGCCGGTAAGCGCATGTTCGAGATGTACATTACCGACGACACCGGCGAATTCAACATTGAATCGGTTGGCGAGGTGGATGGTAAGTCGTTTGTGGAGCACCTGACCTTCTTCCACCCCGGACTTCAAAAGAAGATCCTTGGTTTTATGAATGCCGCCAAGAACGACAACCTGTTTTTCATCGTGACCGATGCCGAAGGGCAAATGTACCTGATGGGCGACAGCATGCGTCCGGCAGTGTATCAAGGTTCGCCCGATGGTAACGGAACAGGTAAAGAAACAGCGGCCCGCAAAGGTATGAGCGCTGAGTTTACCTACAAAACGCCGAACGTTTACGTGTATGCAGGCACGGTGCCATTAACCCCGGCAGCTAGCGTATAATGTGGCGCAAGTATTTTAAACTGAAAGGACTGGTTCCCGGGAAAGTTGTTGTTCCGGTGCATGGCACAATCGACTTCTCGGGCACTGTTCCGGTTGAAACCTGCAAAGAGCTGTATGAAGATGACTGGCCATTTTTGGACATCACCGACGAAGGCAAGCAGGTTTTATACGGAATAGAAACGCAAGCTAAGCCACCGGTTAAAAAGCCAACCCGAAAGCGAACCAGTCGCAACAAAACAGATAAGCCCGAGTGATCGGGCTTTTTTTATGTCTGTTATTGTCCTTTCTGCCCGTTTTTCTGCTCTATACTTTTGAACAAAAACAACGACCTATGAGCAGAGAAAAACGATTAGTAAAAATGACTCCAGGCGACGGATCGCCAATGGTATCGGTAAAACAGTCGCGCAATGCGCTTTGTAGTTGCGGGAGCGGCAAAAAGCAAAAACATTGCTGTGGATCAAAAACAAAGTACTATTAGACCAAACCTTTTATGCCCCCGAAGACGGATGTAAAACAAGCTGGCGAATCTCGACCCATTAAAGACATTGCTGTATGATCTGGTATTTTACCCCATATGCCTTGGATAAGAAATTCCTGCACGAAATTGACCGCTATTTCGCCATTGTGCCAAACGAAGAAGATTGGGTTGTTTTGATGGATGGCGACACTGCTTTTTTACGATCTGATTTTGGCCGGGTGATTGATCGTTATACAAAACAGTATCCTGATACCGGACTGTTTACTTGCTATGCCAGCCGATGCCATTACCAGTGCCAGGTGCCCCGGACAGGTAACATGGCCGAAACCTCCATCTTGTTTCACAAGCAAGTTGCCGATCAGGTATCAAAAGACAATGCCGGAAAAATGAAAGAACTTGATCGCCGCATTGCCGGCCACTTGATGGTGATCCGCAAAAGTACATGGATGAAGATCCGGAACGAGGTATTCAGTACCGCCAAAGATAAAGCCATTTTAGGCGTTGACACCAAAATAAGCAATGCCATTTTGCGGCTAGGCTATAAGATACGTCTGATGCGCGAACTATACCTGTTTCATTATTTGCGTATGGCCGAGGGATTTAACCATACAAAACATCTGGAGCCATGAAAATACTGGTAACTAATCATTGGCTGAAGAAACTTGGCGGTAGTGAAACATTCACCTACACCCTGGTTGCAGAGTTGAAGAAACGGGGATACGAAATTGATGTGCTCACTTTCCAGCAGGGAATTGTATCGGAAAGGATACGAAAAGACTTTGGCATTAAAATTTTATCGACTGCTAAATCGAGCTATGATTTGATTTTGGCAAACCATAATACCTGTGTGAAAGAAGCCTGCGGAAACGGTCCGATTATTCAAACATGCCACGGAACCACTCCAAAGCTTGAACAGCCATCCTTTTTTTCCGATCAATATGTCGCAATATCGGAGGAAGTACAATCACATATTTTTAAAGCGATTCCAAACACCTGTGTTACTGTCATTCGTAATGGAATTGATTGCAACCGTTTTACGCCCAAACAGAAGTTATCAAAAAAGGTAAAACGGGTATTGTCACTTGCACACGATGATAACTTTAATATTGAGTTAAACTATCACTTCCGGAAACGAGGAATTGAATTGTTTTATCTCAATAAGTACAATAATCCGATCTGGAATGTGGAGTCGGCTATCAATGAATCAGACTTAGTGATTTCGCTTGGACGTGGCGCTTATGAGGCTATGGCTTGCGGCCGTCCTGTTCTTGTGATGGATAAACGACCTTACCAGGACGCGCTTTCCGATGGATTAGTCAATTCTCTTAATATTGACGAACTGATAAAAACAAACCTCTCTGGAAGAGCATTGCGAATTACCAATATTGAATTGGCAATCGAGTTGGCTTTGGCAAACTACAATCAATCTCTTGGAGATTGGTGTAGGTCTTACGCGCTTGACAATCTGAACATTCAAATACAACTGGAAAAATACTTCGACTTATGCAAAAACAGATTGATGTAGTTTATGTGCTTGGCACCGGATCGAACTGGGACAACAACGAAATCAGGTTCAGTCTTCGCAGCCTGGCGAAAAACCTGAAAGGAATGGGCCGCGTTTTTGTGGTTGGCGAGCGCCCGGCATTTTTGCAAAATGTGATCCACATTCCGGCTAAAGACGAATTTAATCCCAATGTAAATGCCGACGGCAACATCATACTGAAAGTGCTGGCGGCTTGTAATGATGAACGCCTTTCGGATGATTTCCTGTTTATCAACGACGATCACCTGGTATTGAAACCCATTGAAGCCTCGGAAGTACCTCCATTTCACAAAGGCAACATGAAGAAGTTTCCGGATGAATACTGGAAGTTGAACTACTGGCGCGGCAGACTAAAGCGAACCATGGAAAACCTTGATGGTATGGGAATGCCAACCTATCATTTCGACTGCCATACGCCAATCCTGTTCAATAAAGAGCTGTTTAAGCAGGCTGTAACTGCCTTCGATTTTTGCGAAGGCATTGGCCTGACCATGAAAAGCCTGTATGGCAACCTGTACTATGCCGAAAAAGGTGTACGCGTAAAGCTGAAAGATCAAAAGCGCACGGTATTTCACCAATACACCGTAGCCCAGCTGAACGAACGACTGTCGCCCTGCTCCTTCCTTTCGTTCAACGACGGAGGGCTGAACCGCTCGTTGATTTACTGGCTTGTTGCCAGATTCCCGGATCAATCGATGTTCGAAAAAGAAGATATCAGCGATCGTGTGGCCGATATCTCCAGATGGCTTGCCAGTGACAGAGATTACCTGGAAGGTGTGGCGCTATTCGAAAAATACATGAAGGGCGTAAATATTATACGGCTTTTTAAGTCGGGCGAAACGCCTGGTTTAAAAAGAAAACTGGAATATAAACTTGAAAGGATATTTGATGAAATCTGACAATAATAAAGAACTCGTATTAAAATGGATAAAGTCGGGCTGCAATTATGATGATGGGGCAGCATTATATATCCGTATCGGGCGAAACGAAAGCCTGAAGAAACTTTTCCCAGGGAAGCGCCATCGGTATGCTCATAAGCTCATGTACGAATTGTGCAAGACTGCCAACATCAACTGGTCGCTGCTTGACGGAGCAGGCACGAAGAAAAAACAAGCAGAAAAAACGACCGTGGGCAATCCTAACCAAGGCCATGCAAATTCGTCGGCTGATGAATCAACACATCTTGCTGCAGTTGGAGGTTCCCCGCGCCAGATTAGACGGGTGGTATTGGAATATGCTGAGTTGTTCCAGGAACGAAGCAAAACGCACCGGCTGATGGTTGGTTTGGGCGAATCGAATGCAGAAGCAGTAAAGGCCAGGCGTAAAGAGATGTTTGATCTGGTGAAGGCCTGCTCTGCCCGGCTTGAACAACTGTATGCAGTGCGGCAGGCTTACGAAAAAAATGGTGAGCTACCCAACGAAGAAGAATTGTGGCCGAAACCAAAAGTAAAGGCTGAAGCAACGCTTCCGGACGATCAGAACGATTTGAAGAAAATGAAGAAAAACCTGCAGACCAGTAATGCCAAAGACCAGATACAGCTGGATTACCAAACGAAAACGAAGCAGGACAAAGCCAATCCAATGCCAACAGGACCAAAGCGCATGAAGCTGGAAAACCGGATTAAAGCCAGAGCTAAGAAGATAGAGGAAATTGATTATAAACTGAATCAAATTTAAAAATCATTGAAAATGAAGAAAAATTTAAGTTACGGGCAAGCAATTGAAGCCCTCAAACAAAGCAAGCGTGTAAGCCGTGAAGGTTGGAACGGAAAAGGAATGTTCGTATTTCAGCGCCCAGGCGACTCATTGGCGAAAGATTTTATTTCGAAAGTGAAATCACTTCCGGAAACAGTTAAGGTATTCCTTGAGGATCAAGACAGAGACATCGAATTTTTACCTTATCTGTGTATGTGGAGTGCAACTGGTGAAGTGGTAAATGGATGGTTGGCTTCACAAACCGATATGCTGAGTGATGATTGGTGTATTTTAGATTAGGGAGGTATTTCTATTATGTGGATAAAAAGAAACACGGATAGCCCACCAGCAGATGGGCCATATACTGTTTTTGGCACAGTAAACGCGGGTACTCCTTACGAGCAGAAATCTCGATTTGTTGCCTACTGGAATTCATCTCAACATGCTTTTGTAGATAAAGATGGAGAAGACTTGACTGGGATAAATGAGTCAGTTGTGTATTGGTTTGATTTCAGTCAAGTTCAAAATCCAAAATTATAGATGCTCATTAAATCAACCAACATACAAGCTTACCAACCTACGGTGGATCGGACGACTGAAACACCCGGCTCCAGGCCGGAAGCTCAGTCGATGACCGGAGTTAATCAGGCGGGTGTTTTCCACGCTGAAGCTGATAAGGTACTCACCAAGGTAATCGGCGAGCTTCAGCAAGGAAAAACAACTCACTTTTACAGTTGGGGTAACTTTAACCTGGTACGGCTGATTGTGTACCTGATGAAGCAAACAGGCCCTGTTCATGCCTTTATGACTTCCTATTCATTCAGTCAGAAAAGCATTGAACAGCTGAAAAATCGGCTTGAGCAACAGGAATTGCTTTCGTTCCGGGTGATCATCGATAACCGGGTTCGATCGATGAGCCCGAAACCATTCCAGATGCTCATGGAGTCGTTTGATTATCGTTGCACTTCCATTCATGCCAAGGTGGCTTTGCTGTGGAATGATGACTGGAAGATCGCGATAACAACCAGCCAAAATGCAACCGATAATCCGAAGCTGGAGCGAGGCACCATTTTTACTGATCCGGAAGTTTTCAAATTTGATTTAAATGTACTGGAAGATGAATTTAAGCGAGGAACAACTTAGTGAAGTGGAAGAAATGGCCGGACTGTTTTTCAGTCCGCTTGAGATTGCCATTAACCTGGAGCTGGATGGAGATGACCGGGAATATTTTATGGCGGCAATTGAGTGCAAAAACTTGAACAACCCCATTGTTGCTGCCTACATGCGAGGTTGGCTCCGAACTGAAGTTGAACTCAGGAAGGCCATCAGGCAATCGGCCTTGAATGGAAGCAGTCCGAGCCAACAAATGATGATGAATTATCAAAGGGAGGGACGGGTATGAGCCGCAAAGCCTTGGAAGATACCAAACACGAGCTGATTAAGGCACATGTTCTTGATCCGGATAGCTCGCCTTTAACGCCAGAGCACCAGCAATTGCTCGACAGGGTTGTATCGGCTGCAAAAGTTTTGGACAAAAATCCCATTCAAAAGCAAGCTGTCGCCCTCCACCAGCAAAAATACCCCAACATAAGCAGGTCGCAGGCCTACGAGGATCTTCGCCTTGCAACCCGCTTATTTAACACGCTGCACACTTTTGACTGGGATTTCTGGCAGACCTGGGCTGTAAACGATATTGTCCGAAACATTGACAAGTGTCGAAATTCCGGTACTCCGGCAGACAGGCGTGTGATTGCCATGGAACATGCGAACCTGATTAAAGCAATAGGACCAAAGCCTGAAAACTTGCCTGATCCGAAACGACAGGAGAAAACCAACTACTATATTGTTGTCAACAATAATGACAACAAGCAGGTTAAGGTTGATTTGAACGTGTTGGCAAAGATGGATCCATCTGCTTTGCGTGAGCTGAATAAAGCGATTTACGGTGGTGGTGAAATTACGGAAGAGGATGCCGAAAAATTGATGGAATCATGATTGAAGAACTGATTGAGCTCAATGCCCCACAACAAATATCGGTGATCAATAATGCGCCGAGTGAAGTTAATATTGAAGGGCGTGGTACAGGTAAGTCGTACAAAATTGGGTGGGAAATCAATAATATTGTAAGAGCGATGCCCCGTTCAATCACATCGATAACAGGCCGTACTTACGGGCAGATACTTACCAGGACTCTTCCTTCAACATTAAAACTTCTTGAGAAGCTTGGCTACGAAAAAGATCTGGATTACCGAATTGGGGGTAAACCAGATAAGAAATCCGGATTTATTGAACCATACGAAAAAGTTACCAAGTTCGATAACTTCATTTCGTTTGCAAACGGTACTGGATTCCTAATGCTTACCCAGGAGCGCCAAGGATCGAGCCGTGGCCCGAACCTTGACCGTGAAATTGTTGATGAAGCTCTTACTATTAACAAACAACGATACGATGAAGAAGTATCTCCGGCAAACCGGGGGAATGAGGAATATTTTGGTTTTAAATCTCCAAATCCAATACCACAGCATCATGGTTTCAGATACGTTTCTTCCATGCCATACACCCGAGAACAAATGTGGCTGCTTGATTACGGAAAATACTATGAAGAAGAAGCCGGAATCCAGATTTTTGATATTTGGAATCGCATCGTAAAGCTCCAGCTTCAGATTATTGAAGCGTACAAAGCTGGAGACAAGCGACTTTTTAAGGATATTTGGAACGAAACTGTTCGCTTGAAAAAACAAATAGCGCCATTTGTTTCCAAGAATGGGGTGCTGTTTACCCTTGCAAATGCCTTCGATAATGTGCAGAATCTTGGCATGTCGTACATCGTTCGTGAATACGACAAGCAGAACCTACTAACCTTCATGGTTGAGATCCTGAACTGGATCATCGACAAAGTAGAGGATTGTTATTACCCTCTCGATAGTCAGAAGCACATCTATTACGATGCCTACAATGATGACTTTATTCGCGGGGTGGCTGAAAATACGAATTGGGATGCTAAATCATTAGAAACAGGAGATTGTCGGTTCGACCTGGATTGTGACCCTTCTAAAGGACTTGAGGTTGTTTTCGACTGGGGAACCTGATGTCGGTAGGTCAGGAGCGGAACTATAATTTCGTTACCGGTATCGTTGAAGCTGTTGACTGCACAATTAACGAATTTTGTATAAAACCAGAAGATGCAAAGAGCGTTCCCGTAAACGATCTGGTTGATATGTTCTGTGATTACTATGAGTCACACCCGACCAAAGACTTATTCTATTATCGCGACCGATACGGCGACCATCGCCAACCAAACGTCAAGAACTCAAAACCATACAATGAACAAGCCATTGAACGGTTTCAGAAACGTGGTTGGAATGTTTTTCCTCGTGTACACAAGGGAATGGAACCACCACAGCATGATAAATATCTATGGTGGCAAAATGCTTTGAAAGGTAAAGATCCTCGTTATCCAAGCTTCATCATCAATGGCCGAAAATGTAAGTTCACTATTATATCTATGAACAACACCCAGGTAATCGAAAAGAACGGCAAGTTCGAGAAGGATAAGTCATCTGAACGCAAAAAAACTATCCTGCCAGAAGAAGCGACGCACTTTGGCGATGCTGTTGATAAACGCATGTGGACTAAATATGGGCATCTTCTTTACCGGACTTCATCAACATTTGTCGATCCAAGATTATAGTTTAGACAGAAAAGTACAGCTACGCAGAACTTTTCTATTGAAGCGGAATCAACCAGTTGCCATTCCCTCGCAAATGATTCCTGTGCCATCCCATTTACTCATTCATGTCAACTCGTTGATTGATTAGGACTATCTGCGCTCCAAGTCTGTCGCACAAGGACTGATTCTGGCTGGCTGTGCCCATTGACCTGTTTATCATATTTCCTGATTTTCTGCCCTCTTTTCTGCGTGGATGGATAGGGCGAGTTCGGTGTACCTTTAGACAAATAAAAACGTTTTGGCGTTTTTATGTCTTCAAATATCTTTTTTGCAATGCTTTGCGGCTTTTTAAGCTGGATGATATAATTTACTTTCCTATCCGCTTTTTCTTGAAAGAAAAAGCGGGCAAAAAGAACTTGGCGCCATCCGATTCTTTGGGGAATCGTCTGAATTTTCAGGTACCCGCTTCGCCCTAAAAATTTTGCGCCGTTCTTTTTTCTTGAATTGTTCCGGCTCAAGAAAAAAGAACCAAAAAAGAAACCCGCAAAGCCGACCCACATCATTTTCACTCCCGGTGTTGGTTGCCATGTGCCTTCTTTTTGCTGATCATTCGCGTTGCTGGTTTATAAGCGGCTGGTGGCCTATCTTCCGAACGGTTTGAAACGTGCCGGTTCTTTTGTGCCTGGGCTTGCGGCTATCGGTTGCCTGTTCCTGACCTTCAAGTGAACGCAGGTCTGGTGGGAGTTACCCGTGGATGTTGTTGGTTTTTTACCAGCTTTTCCGGTTTTTCTTCGTTTCCATTTCGATTGAAAGTTTTCAAAAATCAATATGCTAAGGTGCAGCGAAAAAGTTATGCACTGTTACACGTTTGCAAGGATTTTCCCGGCATATCCTCAGTTGGCTTCCGGTATTCCAGTTCCTCTTTGCAAATGCACTTTTTCGCTGCTGTACCTGCATATAATTTTTTAAACTTAAAATTCAATCGTATGAAAACGTTCAAGAAAAACTACATCGGAAAAGGTACTCAGGTAAAAAACTTTGACATTGTTCGGGTAACGGTAAAAATGGAAGACCTGCAGAAATGTGTTCACGAGTATGAAGGTCAGGAATACGCAACCTTTGAGATAGCCCGGATGCAAACCCCGGACAATTACAACCGAACCCACACGGTTTACTTTCAAACCGTTGAAGAAACGGAAGATAAGCCGAAGAAATCCAGCCGACGCAAACCTAAAAAGCAAATGGCGAATTAAGATCAGCAAAAGAAAAGGCCCACAAGGGCTTTTTTTGTGTCGTAAAAATCATTTTCCCGCCCGCTTAAGCGCCCTCCGTGCCTCCGGGCAGAGAGGTTTCTATCCTCTTACACTCAAATTATCTGCAAAGTTATTTATCGCTTCCCGGAACGGTAAAGGGGCGGCCGCTTCTACCGGTACCTCATGGCGGCCGTCCTTCGGATGCGTTCATTTTTTGCACTCTACACTCTACACTTCACTCGACACATTGCAAAAAATGACATGCACCCCGTTGACCTAATCCGTGACAGCTCAATCCTGTACGCCGAAAATTTTAGTTAATCGGCGTGCCAGACCAGTCCGGCTTTTGACGGATGCCAATACAAACCCGCAGGGCAGCGGTGAAATCTCATGAAAAGTTCATTCGACATTTACGAAATGGTTACCAACCTGATTATCGAACGCCTCGAAGCCGGTGTCATTCCCTGGCAGATGCCTTGGCAAACCATGCAGAGCGCTCCCCAGAACCTGATTTACCGCAAGGTGTACCGCGGTTTCAACTTCTGGCACCTGCTCACCGTGGCCGATCGGCTGGGCTCGCCATTCTTTCTCACCTTCAACCAGGTGAAAGAATTGGGAGGCCACGTCCGCAAAGGCGAAAAAGGTTTCCCGGTGGTGTTCTGGAAACTGCTCGACAAAGAAGAGAAAGACGGCAGCATCGACCACATCCCATTTCTCCGCTACTACACCGTTTTCAACCTCACACAAACCGAAGGCATCGACCCGAACAAAGTGCCCAAAACGGAAGCGCTCGATCGGGAATTCGACCCAATTGGCGATGCGGAGGCATTGATCGAATTTTGGGACGACTGCCCCGAGATTAAAGTTGGCTTAAACAGAGCCTACTATAACCCGGCGCAGGATATCGTGGGCATCCCGAATCCGCGAGCATTCTTCAAAGAAGAAGAATATTATTCAACCTTGTTTCACGAGCTCATCCACTCTACCGGGCACGAAAGCCGGTTGAACCGACACGAGAAACTGTCCGATCACCGCTTTGGCTCGCAGGATTACAGCCAGGAGGAGCTGGTGGCCGAAATGGGAGCCGCTTACCTGTGCGGGATGCTGGGCATCGAAAACGCTACAATCGACAACTCCGCAGCATACATCAAGCACTGGATCAGCAAATTTAAAGAAGACAGCAAAATGCTGATGATGGCTGCATCGCAAGCTCAAAAGGCTGTCGATTACATCCTGGAACATCAAACAGGCCCTGCATCCTGCGGGGCCGCAGTCCAAACCACAGCGGGGGCAGCTTAGCCTCCGCTTTCTTTTTGTCTTCAAATCATTTTTCAATACAAAATACTTATCAGATGAAAACACAAAAACGATTTTCCGACTATCTGCTCAAACTGGGGCGCAGATACGACCTGCACCGCGTGTTTACCGATTCGCTCGAACTGTTTGTCTGTGCCCTGTCGCTGGGCGCAAAAGAAGAGCGTTATCTCGAAATCATTGGCCGGTACGAAAAGCCCGAAGATTACGAACTGTCCGAAGCATTTGGAGCGCTGGTCCTCGAAATGGACAACGACGGGCAGGGGTTGAAAGACGGCTTTGGCGACTTCTTTATGGAGCACCTGAGCCATGGCCGCAATGGACAGTTCTTCACCCCCGAACCGGTGTGCGAAATGATGGCCCAGGTTACCGGAGCGCCGCACGATGGCGCCCGGGTGCTCGATTGCGCCTGTGGCAGTGGCCGGCTGCTGATGGCGGCTGCCAAGCTCAACCGGAACGCCCTGTTCTTCGGTGCCGACATCGACCGCACCTGCTGCCTGATGTCCGTCATAAACTTTTGCCTCAATGGAATGCTTGGCGAAGTAGCCTGGATGGACTCCCTGAGCAATAAGTTTTACGGAGCCTGGCGCATCGAGCTGCACCCCGAACACTACGTACCGTACATCCGCGAAATCACCGACGACGAAAGCTACATCGTACTCCGCCTTCCGGAAGCAAAAGCCGAAATACAGCCACCAAAACAACTGCCTGTTGTTGGCGCACAGCAGCAGCTTTTGTTCGAATTTTAAAAAAAAATGTACGCTAAAGCGGAAAATATTTTTAAAAACGCTTGTTTTATTGTCCGCTTTAGCGTACTTTTGAAACATCAAACAAGCCCAACGGGGCAACAATCGCACCAATCTGGAATTCGGGCAACAGCGTATCTGAAGGA
>QKCF01000341.1 GCA_003246935.1 Sunxiuqinia sp.
TTTATCTTACAAAACCGTATCGGCCAACAGTGCCACGGTAAACAAAGAATGGGTTGTTGTTGATGCAGCAGGTATGCCGCTGGGTCGTTTGGCCAGCGCTGTAGCCAAAATGTTGCGTGGAAAACACAAACCTAATTTTACTCCGCACGTTGATTGTGGAGACAATGTAATTGTTATCAATGCAGAAAAAGTAAAACTGACTGGTAACAAATTGAATGACAAAATTTATCTGCGTTACACTGGTTATCCAGGTGGACAACGTACACAAACTCCGGCTGAATTGTTGAAAAAACACCCGGAACGTTTGGTCGAAAAAGCAGTGAAAGGTATGTTGCCAAAGAATCGTCTGGGACGTGCTATCTACGGTAACATGAGAGTGTATGTTGGTGCTGAGCACAATCAAGAAGCTCAAAACCCAAAAGTTATTGATTTGAATACAATTAAATTGTAACAATGGAAGTAGTAAACACCTTAGGACGTAGAAAGTCAGCCGTTGCCCGCGTATATGTAAGTGAGGGTAAAGGCAACATTATCATTAACAACCGGGAGTTAAACGAATACTTCCCAAATGGTACCCTTCAGTTCATTGTAAAGCAGCCTTTAAACTTGTTGGGCGTTGCTGAGCAATACGACATTAAAATCAACCTTGACGGTGGTGGTATTAAAGGACAAGCTGAAGCAGCTCGTTTAGGTATCGCTCGTGCGTTGGTTGAAATTGATCCTGAAAACAAACCGGATTTGAAGCATGCAGGTTTCATGACTCGTGACCCACGTGAGGTTGAGCGTAAGAAACCAGGTCAGCCAAAAGCTCGCAAACGCTTCCAGTTCTCAAAACGTTAATATATTATCTAAACAGAATAACTGTGGATCTGAAACCACTGAGACTTCCCGGCTTGGACGAGGGACTACTCAGAGGTTGCTTTTCGACATTTTATTACAAAAGTTAAAAAGATGCCAAGAACAAATTTTCAAGAATTATTGGATGCAGGTGTACACTTTGGTCACCTGAAAAGAAAGTGGAATCCAAACATGGCTCCATTCATTTTTATGGAGAAAAACGGTATCCACATCATCGACTTACAAAAGACTGTAGTTAAAGTTGATGAAGCTGCGGCTGCCATCAAACAAATTGCCAAATCGGGACGCAAAGTTTTATTTGTGGCTACAAAAAAACAAGCAAAAGAGCTTGTTGCTGAAGCTGTTGGTAATGTGAATATGCCTTACGTTGTAGAACGTTGGCCTGGTGGTATGTTGACAAACTTCCCAACTATCCGTAAAGCTGTTAAGAAAATGATCTCTATTGACAAGATGATGAAAGACAGCAGTTGGGATAACTTATCAAAACGCGAAAAGTTGCAAATTACTCGTCAACGCGCAAAATTGGATAAAGTATTAGGCTCTATCGCCGACTTGACTCGTCTGCCTGCTGCTTTGTTCGTTGTTGACGTATTGAAAGAAAAAATCGCTGTACGTGAAGCTCAAAAATTGGGTATTCCTGTATTCGCGATGGTTGATACAAACTCTGATCCTGAAGGAATCGATTTCGTAATTCCTGCAAACGACGACGCTTCTCAATCAATCCGTTTGGTAACTCGTATCATGTGTGATGCGATCGCTGAAGGTTTGAACGAGCGCAAAGTTGAACGCGAAAAAGAAGGTGACGAAGCTCCTAAAAAAGCAAAAGCTTCTAAGAAAGAAGCAGCTAAAGCAATCGTTTCTGACGATAGCGAAGACGATGTAGATGTTGATCTGGATGACGAAGACGATTCAGAAGAATAATTGCTCATTTTAATTAAAAAATAGAAAAGACATGGCAATTTCTGCTGCAGATGTAATGAAGTTGCGTAAAGCAACCGGCGCTGGTATGATGGACTGTAAAAATGCTTTGACAGAAGCAGAAGGTGATTTTAACCGCGCTGTAGAAATTATTCGCGAAAAAGGTAAACTGGTAGCTAGCAAGCGTTCTGACCGTGAGGCTTCAGAAGGTGCTGCGTTGGCTAAAACAAGCGCTGACGGTAAATTTGGTGCTATTGTAGTTGTAAACTGCGAAACTGACTTCGTAGCTAAAAACGAAGGTTTCGTAGCATTAGCTCAAAGCTTCCTTGATGTTGCTGTTGACAACAAACCAGCAGACCTTGACGCACTGAAAGCATTGAGTCTGGACGGTCGTACATTGGCTGATCACGTTACAGAACAAACTGGTGTTATCGGTGAAAAAATCGATTTGTCTTATTTCGGATGCATCGAAGCTGCCTCAGTTGTAGCTTACATTCATCCGGGAAACCAGTTAGCTACTGTTGTTGGTTTCAACCAAGAAAATGTTGATACACAAGTAGCTAAAGACGTTGCAATGCAAGTTGCAGCAATGAACCCTGTAGCTGTTGACAAAGACTTCGTATCAGCTGAGGTAGTTGAGAAAGAATTGGAAATCGCAAAAGAAAAATTCCGTCAGGAAGGTAAACCAGAAGCAATGTTGGATAAGATTGCTCAAGGTTCTTTGGCTAAATTCTTCAAGGAAAACACATTGTTGAATCAAGCTTTCGTAAAAGACAACAAAGTTTCTGTCAAAGAATACTTAGAGTCTTCAAGCAAAGGTTTGACTGCAACAGCTTTCTTGCGTGTTACTTTAGGTGAATAATTAGTTAAAAGCTAGTTCAACC
>QKCF01000185.1 GCA_003246935.1 Sunxiuqinia sp.
CATAAAATCCTGGTTGAATAACATGTGTTTCGATATACCCGGCAATAAATTGTATAAAGCAAAAAGGTCCACATCTTTTACGAACACACCTGCCTCCTGCCCTTGTGCTATAAACTGGCAGAATAAATTGAAGTGCGCTTTTTTTCGTTCCAGAATGAATTCCGACATTTCGGTACAAGAATTCATATCGATCTCACGCATGATAATTCGGTGCAAGTACTGATTATCTCTAATTTTATCGACATAATGATCAATGAGCAAATCCATTTTATCCCAGAAGGATAATGTACTGTTGCTCAAAACATCATCGACCTTCGTTTTCAAATAATCAGCTCTGTACTGAAAAATCTCCTTCAGCAATTGCTCCTTGCTACCGAAGTAATACGAGATCATGGCTACATTAACATCTGCTGCTTTCGCTATTTCCCGGACCGAAGTCCCTGAAAAACCGTTAAAGGCAAAGAGTTTTTCCGCCTTTAGAAGTATCGCACATTTCTTGTCTTTCGTTTCCATGCTGCGAAGTTGTAGAAAATTTTCAAAAATTAAACAATCGTTTAATTAATCGGGGTTAAACATTTGTTTAATCTTAACATTCGGCGACAAATGTTACCTCAAAACCACCCTCACGTTAATATTTCTTCGCATCCTGAAAAAAAATTTTTTCGTCAAACAAAAACTCACAAAAACGGCGTAATGCAACCGAAACAACGACGAACGAACAAGATCAAAATGCCAGTGAAAGCCTAATCATCTCTTTCTGTTTTGAAACCCTTTTTATTGCAGGAATGTAAAATAGCAGATATTACACAATTGTATTTTATAAAATAAATATTGCCATGTAAACGCGAATCAGTAAACTACACTCCAATGATAAATGAATTCAGAAACAGAATCCACACAATACTAAGATGGTCGTTTGCCTTCGTGATTTTCCTGTGTTTTGAGGGAATTAGTTCGGTCAAGGCTCAAATCGATACTGACGATTATAACAAGGCTAGACTATTAATCTACAGGGCAGACACCCTCATAAAAAACCAGGATTATGAGACGGCTATCGAAAATCTGAAACAAGCCATCGCACTGGATTCCGTTATCCGAGAGCAATACATCCTGTTAACCCGAGCCTGTTTTTATTCCAAACAACTAACTACTGCCAAAAAGTATCTCCAACAGGCAAAACTCATTTTTCTGGAGGATGATGAGCTCTCTTATTATCTCGGAAAAGTATATGGAAATGAGATGAACACAGAGTTGGCCATCGCTGAATATGATAGCGCTATCATATGGAGCAAGATAAATGGCACTGATTTTCCCATTGTGTATGATTACTACGCCAGTCGTGGACAATGCTATTTACAGCTTAGTAAATACAAGGAAGCTTTGGATGATTTCGATACGGCTATTACCTTCAACGACAGCAAGGCCAGCATATTGATGTGGAGAGGCGTAGCACTATACCATCTGAATAAAAAGGACGAAGCTTGCAACAGCTGGGAAGAAGCTCTCGAAATGGGTATGCAGCAAGCTGAGATTTATTTGAATGAGAATTGTAAATAAAAAGGAAATCGTTCAGCCCCCTTTTGAAAAGAATTATCACTAATTAATTGATATACCCCAGCCGCTTTAGGTCATCTGCTTCTCTTGTCAAATAGGTTTTTCCATTCGTGATAACATACAAATCATCACAAACTGTTGTTACATGCTTGTAGAGATGGTCTGTTAAAACAATCCCTTTGTTCCTGCTTTCATCCCGAATAATTCTTTTGAGCGTTTCAACATGCAAAGGCATCACCTGGGAAAAAGGCTCATCGAGCAGACAGAACTTTGTCTTGGAAGCAAGAATCAGGTATACCTCTACGATGCGCTGTTCCCCACCCGATAGCTTACTCAATTTACTCCGGTAATATTTTCGGAACTCGGGAAAATAGCGAACAAACCGTTCAAAATCCAATTCGAAATTTCGGAACAAACGTCTCAAGCGATTTCTCTTTGGCACAAAACTGAATTGAGGTAAATATCTAAAATCGTTCGGATCCCGGTAGTTTCGAGACAATGCTTTCCCATCCAAACGAACAGACTTGTTAACTAGCGGCAGTACCCCGTATATAATATTCAGCAGGCAGGATTTTCCAGCGCCGTTCCTCCCGAGCAAGCCAATGACTTTCCCGGTTTCGCAATGAAAGAAGACATCCTGCAAAACCAGTTTGTTTCCGAATTCAAGCAGAATACTGTCAACTTCCAGCCGGTGTGCCATAAAACTTACCTGTTAAAATCAATACGGTTAGAAAAAGCGAAAAGTCAAAAAGTAACGAGGGAATCCATAGTTGCAGACGGGATACTCCAAGATTCTTATAGTAATAAAATTCGTGACGCTTGTAACTATTAAAATAATAGATCATCAACGCCATCGTTGCGATCTTGAACCAAAATAACGCAGTTATCGTCGACAGTCCGTTGGTATAAACAATACCGATGCAAGCCATCGTTATCAGCGTACTCGGGAAGGCAAATGAGCGATAAAAGTTGAATATTAAACGGAGCTTCTTAGCCATCGGCTTATCATTAAGTTTGAGGTTCCAGATTTCAAGATACAAAAAGTCAACTTGCCATAAATCAACGCTATTGATGATTTAAATAATATTGATCTATTTTAAC
>QKCF01000252.1 GCA_003246935.1 Sunxiuqinia sp.
TCTCGGAGAAGATTAGTATTAATAATGTAAGCGCAGCGCTAATTATTCCGAAATATACTTCACCAAAGAGTCTTGTGGCTTCAGAGCCAACTCCGGCAGCTCCGATCGTGTGTGCAATTGTGTTCAATGTAAGGATGGCTGCAAGAGGGCGGTCTATATTGTGTTTTATCTTTTTTAGTGTGTCTGCGCCCGCACGGCCTTCCTTTTCCTTTAAATAAATATAAGGGAGGCTAACAGTTAATATTACTGATTCGAGAACGGAGCATAGAAATGATATGCCGAGCGCTAACGCTAAATAAAAAATCAACATTGAAATCATGATTTAATCTCTTAATGTTTTCTTTTTAGTTGAAAAGTGGCAAAAAGAACGCAGATATACCGTTGTTGTGGCACGAGGTTCGTCAATGTACATTTTTGCGTTTCCGACAATTTTGTAACCTCTGTTTTTGAAGATACCGCTGAAACCCCAATAAAATAAGGAATTATGCTCTACAACATAGAATGTGTTTGAATAAGCCCCTTCTTACATTAATGTAGGATTTTAGGGGGTGTGCCAAAGCGTGCCAAAAAAATATATTGCATGTAAGTATTAGTAAGACAAGTATATAGGTGTTAGTTGTCCGTTTATGTGATGTGTTTTGTGGCATGTTGGCACTCGTTTGGCTATAAGGGAAGCAAAGTAAAAAATGTTGAACCCTCAAAATTCAAAAAGATGAGAAAGATAGCTATTTATGGAAAAGGTGGTATCGGTAAATCTACCACAACACAAAACACAGTTGCAGGTTTAGTAAAAATGGGAAAAAATGTATTGGTTGTGGGTTGTGACCCTAAGGCTGATTCAACCCGTCTTTTATTAGGTGGTCTTGCACAAAAAACAGTTTTGGACACATTGCGTGAAGAAGGTGAAGATGTTGAAATCGATGATGTAATCAAAAGAGGTTACGGAGATGTTCGTTGTGTTGAATCAGGTGGTCCAGAACCAGGTGTAGGTTGTGCTGGTCGTGGTATCATTACTTCAATCAACTTGTTGGAGCAATTAGGTGCTTGGGATGCCAAATACGAAACTGACTATACATTCTATGATGTATTGGGTGACGTTGTATGTGGTGGTTTCGCAATGCCTATCCGTGATGGTAAAGCTGAAGAAATCTACATCGTAGTATCAGGAGAGATGATGGCAATGTACGCTGCTAACAACATCTGTAAAGGTATTAAGAAATATGCTCAAGCCGGTACTGTTCGTCTTGGAGGATTGATTTGTAACTCTCGTAAAGTAGATAACGAACAAGAAATGATCGAGCAGTTGGCTGCTAAATTGGGAACTCAAATGATCCACTTCGTACCACGTGACAACATGGTTCAACAAGCTGAGATCAACCGTAAAACTGTGATCGAATTTGCACCAGAACACCCACAAGCTGCAGAATACGCTGCATTGGCTGCTAAAATTGATGCAAACGAAATGTTCATTATTCCTAACCCATTGGAAATTGAAGAATTGGAGAAATTGTTGATCGATTTCGGTATCGCAAACTAATCTTCAGTTTTTTAAAAACCACCCTTTTGTCAACTAACTAACTAACTAATAAATAGGAGAACACGAACATGTTAATGATCAGAGCAATAATCCGTCCCGAAAAATCAAGCAAAGTAATGACTGCCCTTTTTGAAGCTGGCTTCCCTGCAGTAACAAAAATTCCAGTTGTTGGTCGCGGTAAACAAAGAGGTATCAAAATCGGCGACGTTACTTACGATGAGCTTCCAAAAGAAATGTTGGTCATTGTATGTAAAGACGAGGACAAGGACTATGTTATCAAAACTATCCTGGATACAGCGGTAACACAGCCTAAAGGTGCCTTTGGTGACGGAAAGATCTTCGTGCAACCGGTTGAAGAAGCATATACAATCAGTCGCGGATCAAAAGAGTTATAACCCTTTAAAATTCCAAGACTATGAAAATGATAATGGCAATCATCCGGATTGATAAAATGAACGAGACCAAAAGGGCTCTCTCTGAAGCAGGAATTACTTCAATGACTGCAACAGGAAAAGTTTTCGGACGCGGAAAAGGCCTTTGGGATGCTAAAGTAATGGAAGGTGCAAAAAACGACCAACCTGAAGCATTAGCACTTCTCGGGAAAGAACCTAGACTCAGACCACAGCGTGTTTTAAATATCGCAGTATCTGATGAAAACGTTCAATTAACAATTGATACGATTATTGAAGTGAACCAGACACCCTCTGCCGGAGACGGAAAAATTTTCGTGATGCCTTTAGGCGATGCAGTTCGGGTTCGCACTGGTGAAACAGGTACAACAATCCTTTGATAAAATTGAAAAGTTATGGTAAAGAAAAAAGATTATACAAACGGTTTGCCGGATCCATCTCAACTGAAAGAAGAAATTCTGGCAAAATATCCTAACGCGACAAGGCGATGATTATCAACGATCCGGAAAAGGATCAAGAGATTCAGGCAAACGTACGTACCGTTCCTGGCATCATTACTCAGCGTGGTTGTACTTACGCAGGATGTCGTGGGGTAGTACTTGGACCAACACGTGACATTCTTCAAATTGTTCACGGTCCGATCGGATGTAGTTTTTACGCATGGTTAACCCGTCGTAACCAATCAGCTCCTGCTGAAGGAGAAGGTAACTTCATCCCTTATTCTTTCTCAACTGATATGCAAGATGAAAACATCGTATTCGGTGGAGAAGTTAAATTGAAAGAAGCTATGCGCGAGGCTTTCGAAATGTTCTCACCAAAAGCAATTGCAATCTTCTCTACTTGTCCGGTAGGTTTGATCGGTGATGATGTTCACGCTGTAGCCCGCGAAATGAAGGAAGAATTAGGAATTAACTGTTTTGGTTTCAGTTGCGAAGGTTACCGCGGTGTATCTCAGTCTGCTGGTCACCACATCGCTAACAACCAAATCTTCAAACACGTTCTTGGAACTGACAA
The DNA here is from genome assembly GCA_003246935.1 of Sunxiuqinia sp. GTDB lineage: Bacteria > Bacteroidota > Bacteroidia > Bacteroidales > Prolixibacteraceae > Mangrovibacterium. The sequence continues at coordinate 2,962 of QKCF01000252.1, forward strand.
TCCTACTCGTAAAGGTAAATTCCAGGTTAACTTGTTGGGTGAATATAACATCGGTGGTGATGCTTTCGAAATCGAACGTCTGTTCGAAGAAGCTGGAATCACTTTGATCTCAAGTTTCTCAGGTAACTCTACAGTTGAAAGTATGGCTTACGCACACATTGCAGACTTAAACATGGTAATGTGTCACCGTTCCATTAACTACATCGCTGAGATGATGGAAGTGAAATACGGTATTCCTTGGATCAAAGTAAACTTTGTAGGTGCTAAATCAGCTGCTAAGTCTTTGAAAAAGATCGCAGAATACTTCGGCGATGCTGAGTTGACAGCTAAAGTTGACGCAATTGTAGAACGCGAAATGGCTAAATCTGAAGCAGTACGCGAAGCAGTTAAGGCAAAAGTTGAAGGAAAAGTTGCCATGATGTTCGTTGGTGGATCTCGTGCTCACCACTATCAGGATCTTTTCGAAGAACTTGGAATCCATGTAGTATCTGCAGGTTATGAGTTCGCCCACCGTGATGACTACGAAGGACGTAAAGTTATTCCGGACATCAAGATCGACGCTGATACTCGTAACATCGAAGAACTTGAAGTTGAGAAAACTGAAGATGCAGAATTGTGGAGAGAAGACCTTGTTGCTAAAAAAGCTGCATTGGAAGAAACTGGTTACACGTTCGCCGATTACGAAGGTATGATGCCTCAAATGAAAAAGAATTCACTGGTTATTGATGACATTAACCACTGGGAAACTGAAAAATTGATTGAATTCTATAAGCCGGACGTATTCTGTGCAGGTATCAAAGAAAAATATGTGGTACAGAAATTCGGTATTCCTCTGAAACAGTTGCATAACTACGACGCTGGTGGCCCTTACACTTGCTTTGAAGGAGCGATCAATTTCTATTATGAAATGCAACGCATGTTGGATACAAAAATCTGGAAACTTGTAGACGCCCCTTGGAAGTCTGAACCAGAGATTGTTGGAAGTATGACTATTGAAGCTTAATTAGGAGGAAAAAACTATGTTACTACGACATACAACAGATAAAGTAAAAGAGCGCAACGCGCTAACGGTAAACCCGGCGAAAACTTGCCAGCCGGTAGGAGCAATGTATGCCGCACTAGGTGTTCACGGTTGTTTACCACACAGTCACGGTTCTCAAGGATGTTGTTCATATCACCGTACTGCCTTGACTCGTCACTATAAAGAACCAGTAATGGCATCAACTTCTTCGTTTACTGAAGGTGCTTCAGTATTCGGGGGTCAGGCCAACTTAATGACAGCAATTGACAACATTTTCAAAATTTACGAACCAGAAATCGTTGCTGTTCACTCAACTTGTTTGTCTGAAACAATTGGTGATGACCTTGGTCAGATCGTGTCTAAAGCTTATACTGATGGTAAAGTTCCAGAAGGAAAGCACATTATCCAGGCTGCAACACCAAGTTACGTTGGTTCTCACGTTACAGGTTATGCAAACATGTTGGAAGCATTTGTAAAATACTTCCCGGAGAAAACTGACGAAAAGAAAAGACAAGTGAACTTGTTGTCTGGATGGGTTGAACCATCAGATATGCGCGAGCTGAAAAGAATCGCTGGTCAGATGAAAGTTAAATCAGTATTGTTGCCTGATACTTCAGATGTGTTGGATACTCCAATGACTGGTTCTTACAGCATGTATCCAAAAGGCGGTACTACTGTTGCTGAAATGGTAAGCATGGGTGATAGCATGAGTACTATCGCTATGGGTGAATGGGCTACAAAGAAAGCAGCTATCGCTTTGGATAACAAATGCAAAGTTCCTTTCGAACAAATCGACATCCCTGTAGGTCTTCGTGCAACTGACCGCTTCATCCAAGCTTTGTCTAAAGCAGGGAAAGTATCTGTACCGGAGGAAGTAACAGCAGAACGTGGTCGTTTGGTTGACTTGATCACTGATATGCACCAATACCTGTACGGAAAACGTGTCGCTGTTTACGGTGATCCTGACAATATTCTTCCGTTGATCGAGTTCTTGATCGACATGGATATGAAACCAGTATATATTGTATCTGGTACTCCAGGAAAAGCATTCTCTAAAAAAGCTGAAGCTCTTCTTTCTGAAAGAGTTCCTGAAGCTAAATTTAAGAATGGACCTCAAGCTGACATGTTCTTGATGCACCAATGGATTAAAGAAGAAGGTGTTGACTTGATTATTGGTAATACTTACGGCAAATATATTGCTCGCGACGAACAAACTCCTTTCGTTCGCATGGGATTCCCAATCCTTGACCGTCAAGGACACAACTACTTCCCAACTGTTGGTTACATGGGTGGTATCCGTATCGTAGAGAAAATCCTCGATGCAATCATGGATAAAATCGATGCAACTTGCGACGAAGTGAAAGTTGAATTGCAGATGTAATAAATATATCCTTCTCTTCAGCCAATCGAAGGATTCAGGGAGACATCCCTTCAGAATATGTTCTTCATAATGTCAAAATGTGAGGGGAGGCAACCCGCAGCCTCCCTTTCATTTACTTAAAAATTAAACAATATGGATGCATTTATTAACGATAGACAAAATTCGATCCTTACCAAAGGAAAAGATAATGCAGCAATTGCTTGCGGGAAAGCCAGTGTGGCCGGTTCGGTCAGTCAACGGGCATGTGTATTTTGCGGATCACGGGTAGTTCTTTACCCAATTGCCGATGCGCTTCATCTTATCCACGGGCCAGTAGGCTGTGCAGCTTATACCTGGGATATTCGCGGATCGCTTTCTTCAGGACCGCAAATCCATAGACTAAGTTTTACAACTGACTTGAAAGAAAAAGAAGTGGTCTTCGGAGGAGAAGAACGCTTGTATAAAGCTCTCATCAGTTTGATTGATACTTATAAGCCGAAAGGCGCTTTTGTATATGCCACCTGTATTGTTGGGGTGATTGGCGACGATGTTGAAGCCGTGTGTCGGCGGGTGACTCGCGAAAAAGGCATCGATGTAATCCCAGTAATGTCAGAAGGTTTTAATGGAACAAAGAAAGATGGTTACAAAATTGCTTGCGGAGCGTTATCTAAATTAATAGGAACGGATACTTCATTTGAAGCACCTGAACATAGTATTAACATTCTCGGAGATTTCAACCTGGCTGGTGAACTCTGGATGTTGGCAGAATACTATAAGAAAATGGGTGTGAATCTGGTAGCAGCGATGACAGGCGATGGTCGCGTTGATGATATCCGGAAAGCTCATAAAGCACAATTAAACGTCGTTCAATGCTCAGGCTCAATGATTGGCCTGGCTAAAGAAATGAAAGAGAAGTACGGCATTCCATTCATGAAAGTCTCTTATTTCGGTATTGAAGATATGAGTGATGCACTTTACGAGGTGGCAAAATTCTTCAAGTCGGAAGAGATGATGGAAAAAGCTCGGAAGCTTGTTACTGAAGAGATCAGTAAGTTGTTGCCTCAATTGGCACAATATCGTGAGAAGCTGGAAGGCAAAAAAGCAGCGATTTATGTAGGAGGAGCCTTTAAAGCAATTTCATTGGTAAAAGCCCTTCGCCTGCTTGGTATGAAGACTGTTGTGGTTGGCTCACAAACTGGAAATGTTGACGACTACAACTTATTGAAAGATATGTGTGACGATGGAACTATCATTTGCGATGACTCCAATCCGAACGAACTCTCTGAATTTGTGAAACAAACCGGAGCGGATCTGTTCATCGGAGGTGTTAAAGAAAGACCAATCGCTTATAAACTCGGACTTGGTTTTTGCGATCACAACCACGAACGTAAAGAGGCTCTCGCGGGATATGAGGGCATGCTCAACTTTGCAAAAGAAGTGTACGCTTCAGTTTGCAGCCCGGTTTGGCAATTCATGAAATAGAAAGGGTTTTATTTGACGAAACCTGGTAATTAAAGCTCGATAGTTGGAACTTTAAAACTTGAAGAACATGTTTGAAAATGCTCCTATAATAAAATCTACAAAAGAATTTACAGCCACCCGAAATGCATGTAAGCTTTGTGCTCCACTTGGTGCCAGTGTTGCTTTCAAAGGGATTCGGGGCTGCGTGCCAATTATTCACGGTTCGCAGGGTTGTGCAACTTACATTCGTCGCTACTTGATCAGCCACTTTAAAGAACCGGTTGACATTGCGTCCTCAAACTTTACCGAAGAAGCAACAGTATTCGGAGGAGGCGCTAACTGCGACAGAGCAATCACCAACGTAATTGGTCAGTATAATCCTGAAGTTGTAGCGTTAACTACAACCTGCCTGTCAGAAACAATTGGAGATGACGTGAAAATGTACATTCACGATTATAAAAAGAATTCAGAATTAAAAGATCTTCCTGCTTTCGTGACAGCATCTACCCCAAGCTACCAGGGATCACACATGGATGGATTTCACGAAGCTGTTGGTGCTGCTATTAAAGCCTTTGCAAAAGGCGGCGAAAAAGGAACACATATTAATATATTCCCTGGCTTCGTGTCGACTGAAGACCTACGCCAGCTAAAATATTTGCTGAGTGATTTTGGTATTGAGTTCGTGATGCTGCCCGATTATTCGGAAACGCTGGATAACCCGATTTGGAATACCTATAAACGTATTCCTGAGGGAGGAACACCGGTTAGTGCAATCGAAACTTGCGGCCGCGCAGCTGCATCAATCGAATTTGGAACCATTTTGAACTCAGGAGCTCTTTCCGGCCGTGTTAAAAACACAAAACTTTCAGCTACAGGTGCTGAATATTTGGAGAAAGAGTTTGAGGTGAAAAATTACCGCATGCCATTGCCAATTGGCGTAAAAAATACCGATCGCTTTTTTAATGTACTGGAAGAAATCAGTGGCAAAGAAATGCCGATTCGTTACCTGACCGAACGCGGTCGTTTGATTGACTCTTATGCTGACGGACACAAATACATCTTTGGCAAGAAAGCAGTAGTCTATGGTGAAGAAGATTTTGTAGTAGCCATGACAACTTTCCTTGACGAAATCGGTGTCGAAGTCGTTCTTGCTGCTACAGGTGGCGAGAGTGGAAACCTCGAAGATCAAATCCGGGCGAACTGCCCTGAGCGTGGCGAACAAATTTTGGCCAAAAACATGTTCGACTACGAAAAAATCAGGGAGTGGTGCCAGGAAAACAAACCGGATCTTCTGGTTGGAAACAGTAAGGCCTATTACATCGCTCGCGAACTCGATATTCCAATCGTTCGCTGCGGATTCCCAATTCACGACCGTATTGGCGGACAACGCATCAAGCATTTGGGCTACGCAGGTACCCAGGATCTATTTGATCAAGTCGTTAATACAATGATACAATATAAACAAGACCATTCGCCGGTCGGCTATAAATATATGTAGAACCGGGCAGAAGCCCTTTTAAAAAAACAGAGCTATGATTGATATTGAAAAACATCCGTGTTTTAGCATAGACGCTAAAGGAAAATATGCCCGTGTACACTTACCTGTTGCACCAAAGTGTAACATCCAGTGTAATTACTGTAAACGCGATTACGACTGCGTTAACGAAAGTCGTCCGGGAGTAACAAGTAAAGTATTATCACCGGAGCAAGCTTTAACTTACTTGGTTAAGTTAAAAGAAAAGATGCCTCACCTTTCAGTGGTTGGTATCGCCGGTCCTGGAGACCCATTTGCAAACCCGGTTGAAACTATGACCACTTTGCGTTTGATCCGCAAAGAGTTTCCCGAAATGATCCTTTGTTTGTCATCAAACGGCTTGAATGTTGCCCCTTATGTTGATGAGTTGGCAGAGTTGAAAGTTAGTCACGTAACTATTACGATGAATGCTTTCGATCCGGAAGTAACCAAAGATGTTTACCAGTGGGTTCGTTTTGATAAGCGTGGCTATGTTGGCGCAGAAGGCGCAAAAGTTTTGTTGGAAAAACAATTGGAAGCTATCAAGCTTTTGAAATTGCACAACATTACTGTCAAAATTAATACAATCGTTATTCCGGGAATCAATGACCATTTGATTGGCGACATTGCCAAGCAGGCTAAAGAGCTTGGAGCAGACCTGATGAATACAATTCCTTTGTATCCGGTTGAAGGTACACCGTTCGAAAATTTGACTGAACCGTCGCCTGCAATGATGAAATTGCTTCGTGCTGATATCGCCAAATACATCAAACCAATGACCCACTGTGCTCGCTGTCGTGCTGATGCTGTCGGTTTGTTGGGTAAAGATGACCCTGAAGCAGCAAAATTGTTGACTGAAGTTGCTAATATGTCAGTATCTGCCGACGAAACTCGTCCTCACGTTGCTGTGGCAAGTCACGAAGGTTTGTTGGTAAATCAACACTTAGGAGAAGCCGATTTCTTATATATCTATAAAGAAACGGCTTCAGGATACCGTATGGTTGAAAAACGCCGTACTCCTCCGTCAGGAACAGGAAATACACGTTGGGAAGCTTTAGGCGAATCCTTATCTGATTGTCGTGCATTGCTTGTTGGTGGAATTGGACCTTCACCTTCTTCAATTATTGGTCGCACAGGAATCCAAATTGTCGAAATGACTGGTTTGATTGATGATGGTTTGGATGCCATGTATAAAGGTAAACAATTGAAGACTGTCAAAAAAGCCGATGTATTCCGTTGCGGTGCTGAATGTTCAGGAAGCGGAACCGGTTGTGGTTGATCTCATTCAAACCATATTATAAATTGTTCAATTTAGAAACATACTCAATCCCTCCCTGTGTGGAGGGGTTTTTAGTTCGAAGATCAATAACCATTTAATTAATAGTACACCATGAAAAAACCTGATTATCACATTTTAGTTTGCAACTCGTATCGTGTTGCCGGCGACGCTAAAGGCTATTGCAATAAAAATGGCGCAGCCGATTTCATTCAATATATTATGGAAGAATGTAACGACCGCGGATTAGACGTGGCTGTTTCTTCTACAGCTTGTTTGAATGTATGTTCTCAAGGGCCTGTTATGGTTATTCAACCGAATAACCTATGGTATGGTGGTATCACAGAAGAGCGCATTGACGAGATTCTGGATGCTTTGGAAGAAGGAGAAGCAGTTGAGGAGTATTTAATCACTGATTAATGATTGCAAAATCTCTCCATATAATTGATACAACACTCCGGGACGGTGAACAAGCCCCCGGAGTTGTTTTCAGTTTTGATGAGAAACTGAAAATAGCCGCGCTTTTAGATGATGCGGGTGTTAAGGAGCTCGAGGTTGGTACGCCAATTATGGGGGAGTGCGAACAATTGGTTATTCGTGAAATTATTCAGTCAGGTTTTAAATTCAAATCAACCTGTTGGGGACGATCAACCGAAGAAGATATGGTTGCTGCCGAAAAAACAGGAGCCAGTCGAATGAATATTTCATTCCCTGTTTCTGATATTCAGCAAGCAGCTATCGGTAAAAATCGTTCATGGGTATTGGATCGGGTGAAACCAATGATGGCATTTGCTCATCAACGTTTCGACTTTATTGCAGTGGGCGCGCAAGATGCGTCGCGTGCCGACAGGTCTTTCTTGAAAGAATTTATTTTAGCTTGTATTGCCGAAGGAGCCCATCGGGTGCGAATTGCCGATACGGTAGGAACATTGAACCCGTTGACGACAATGGAGTTTTTCAGTTGGTTGACAGGTGAGTTCCCAAGTATCGAGTTCGAATTTCATGGACATAACGATTTGGGGATGGCAACGGCAAACACTGTTTCGGCGGCTTTGGCTGGCTGCCATTCAGCAAGTTTAACCGTAAATGGCTTGGGTGAGCGTGCAGGAAATGCTTGTTTGGAAGAAGTTGCAGCGGCAATGAGAGTTTCTGCTAATAGCGATTGCGGAATCCATTTAGAGAAGTTGCAGCTGCTTTGTCAGACAGTGGCCGAAGTTTCGTCTCGTCGGATTCATGAATCCAAACCGATTGTTGGCGAAATGATTTGCCGCCACGAATCGGGCATACATTGCCGTAGTTTAGTTAAGGATCAGATGAGTTATCAGGCTTTCGATCCTGAAATGTTCGGTAGAAAGACAGAATTAGTATTCGGTAAACATTCAGGTGCTGGCGGAATGAACCATTTTTTACGGTCTAAGGGAATCTTTTTGGCAAAAGAACAGCTAACCGAAGCGATGGTTAAAATGAAAGATGCCGCTCGGCGTGCTAAACGTGCTTTCGATTACGAAGAAGCCGCAATGATGCTGAATGCGAGCCTAAATGATTCGAAATAGATGATATTATGTAGACATAAAGTTAATAACCTAAAAACAGATTATTATGGAAGAATGGAGCGGATATTACGGCGAAGGCTTATCCTATTATAAGGCGACGGTTGGCGGAATTAAAAAAGGTAAAAAATTTGGGAGTGCGGTTTATTATAATCTCATCGGACTTTCGTTGGAAAGTTTCTTGACAGCAGCGTTAACCAAGGATGGTTTCTTGCCTGAACACTCCAGTATATCGTATATGATTCGGGAGCTGAAAAAGAAGTACGATGTTCCGGAATCATTCACTGACGATTCACGTTTTTTTAATCGGTTTATGAATATGTGCTCTTTGGATATTGTAGAAGTGAAAGAGCCGAACGACGAAGAGCTTCTTCGGTTGGTTGAATTTCTGGAACAAGTTAAAGTTTGGACTGAAAATTTGCTTGAGATTCCATGTTCAACAGAGACTGCAAGTTAAGATTTGACGATTTAGTTGCTGCTCGGAGGTAGATGTATTGGGTTTGGTCCTTACATCGAAATAGTATATTGCCGGTATTTGTACTGTATTTTACAGCGCAAATACCTTTTTTTATGCCCTGATTTGACTGTTTCTTACTCTATTCTTTTTCTTCTATGAAATAGGTGTGGTGGTATTTGGGAGTGAATTTGGTGCTTTGCTCGAAAATTCGGTTGTAGACTTCCAAGAATAATTTTTCATCTAACAGGTTGTTGGTCAGAGGTCAGTGGTATTTTGATCAAAAAACGATTAAAAAAACTTTGTAGTAAGTGTTGCAAAGCAGGAAATAGTCTCTATATTTGCACCCGCTTTTGAGAACAACGGCACACAAGCCGAAAAGATTGAAAGCCGCGTTCTGTGAGGGTTTTAGAGTTTTTGAGGTGGTAAAAAATTTTTGAAAAAAAGAATTTGGAATATCGAAAAAAAGCTTCTTACTTTGCAGCCGCAAAACGAAAAAACGTTCTTTGTAAAAATGTCGGGATGATTTGAAACCTTACCAAAGCGAAAGCACGTAAGAGAAAAAACGTTCCGAAAAAAAAGCAGCCAGTAAGATGGCTGGAAAAGCAAAGAGCGACAAGTTCATTGAAAAAATTGAGAAGGTAGATTAGAAAAGGAAGAATTGCTAATCTGAGAATTGAATTACGATAGACGTTAATTCCAAAGAGCTAGACAAGAT